>NZ_JADPKH010000158.1:0-24026 GCF_023073835.1 Bradyrhizobium sp. 153
CGGTGGGCGACATCATCTCGGAATGGGTGGGCGACTTCAAATCGGAAAGGTGGGCGAGATCATCTCGGAATGCTGGGCGACATCGAGCGGAATCCGCATGCTGGTGGCTACGATGAACCAGAAATCCTTCATGGGCAAAACCCGTCAATTTTGTCTCACATGCTCAGCGAGCCCGGATCAACCACAGCCCTGATCAGTCTTCAATTCCTGGCTGCGTACAAGCCGGATCGGCCAGACAGAAAAAGATATCGCAGATACCATTCAACGGGTCCTCCTCGCATTGAGGGTACGCCGTGTCGGCTACCTGCACCTTGGCGTCGGCCGGTTGTGCGGCAACCCCACCGACGAAAGTGGGAACCGCCGTTGCAAGCGCCACGACGCTCGCAGTTACAAAAGCCAATTTTTTCATTCGAGAGTCGCTCCCTTAGATTGGCCCCAGCCGCCCTCAACGTGTCTTATGTGCGACCCCACGAGCTGTAAAATGCATACTTTTGATGGAATGCATATACAGTATGGATGACTATCGCGCGGAGCACCCCGGCGGCTGGCTACAGCCGATCCTGCAACCTCTACCGGGGTGGAGCGAGATGATCTCGCCGAGTGCGCCAGGCGCATGGACCTGGAGAGAAGCTGTTCTTCGGCTTCGCGGGCACAAGGTGCCGGTGTTCGAGGCCCGGACCCGGCCCGCAGCGGCTGGCCCGTGTCTTCGTCGCCTGCTGGAGCATCCAACCGCACGTTTGCCACGGCGCGCTGGTCGCAAGCGCTGCGCTGACTGGATTGCGATGCACGTCAATGCTTGGCGGGCGATCGGCGGCGGGCCGACGGGGATCGGACGCTCTGAGATCCGGCGTGATCGCCATCTGTCGCTATGAGCTCGCCAACCTAACGAGGAGCTGGCCAAGATCACGCCACCTTTATCCTGCCTATGCGTCCGCGCAAGCCGCGCGATAAGGCGAAGGTGAAAGGTGGCGGTGCAAATGATCCCGCGGTTTTACTGGCAGCCTGCGGAACTTGACAGACTCGCCGACCTCAAAGCCAAGGTGATGCGCAAGCTGGCGTGAGCCGTAACGAGCCGTTCGCTCACAGATCGCCACGTCAGGCTTAAAACCCTGCAGCTAGAGCATTATCACAACCATCCGATGACGATTCGCCGCTTCTCGTCATCCGACCAGCACCGCCGCAACGAGTCTCGATCACCTCAAGCGGTTCGAGGTGAGTACTGCGCTTACGGCTCTCCGAGGCGTATCAACCGAGCTAAGCCCTGCAGTTCGAGAAGCCGAGGTCGATGATCCAAACGCTCTCGCGAATAGATATCGAGAGCTGGCTCGCCGGACGTCGTGGGCAGGCTAAAGGCGACCGTCCTGAAGCCTAGAGAAGAACCTGACTCATTCAAGGGAGCAATTTCCTCGTTCACCGCAGTTTCAGGTTATAGTTCGCATGGTGACAGCCAATCGTCGCTACGCCAGGGGCGGCCAGTTCCCATTTACGGAGCCCACCAGGTCCCCACGTCCGTCCGTAAAGCCGACTTCGACGGCTTGATGAAGAATGAGATGCATCCCGCATTGTCCTTGTGGAGCCACTGATACTGTCGCGGGAGGCGAGGACTGCATCGTTCACGTAAGAGAACAGCTCCCTGTCACCTTGGGCCTGACGTAAGCAGACATGTTCTTTACGCGCCCGCCGGGGCAGGCTCAAGGAAGTCCACTTCGCTGCCGAGCAGCCCGTAGCGCGCCACCGGCTGGAACCAAGAGTGGAATAAGTAGCGCCGAAGTGGCAATATGAGGATGTGAACAGTTCTCTCGCCAGGAGAGCTGGGTGCCGTCACCCTGATGGTAAAAGGTTCGAGTACCCTCTTGCGTCCGTCTCAACGCCACCGTTCGCTACTACTACAATCGATGGTGTGGTCGCCGCGGTGACTTTGCAGGGTGTCCTTGCTGATCGCATAATCCTTGTACCGCCTGGCAAGGGCTGCCGGATCGGGATTGGTCCAGACATGGTATCGCTCAAGACGAGCGACCTTGTAGCCGTGGCAAAGCAAATATTGGAGGTCTCAAACGAGACCAGCGCACCTGCATCCGGGATGCTGGCGGTTCTTCGTCGGCGTGCAAAAGGCCAGCTTACCTCCAGATCGTTCACTGCAAGCGTCTGCCAGGCTAATCTGGCGATGCTGCTCGGTATCGACACTCTATCCATATCTGCTGCGCGGCATGGAGATCACGCGCCCGAACCAGGTCTGGGCGATGGACATCAACTATATCCCGATGGCGCCGGGGTTCGTGTACCTGGCTGTTGTTCTCGACTGGGCGACCCGTCGGGTGCTGTCGTGGCGCGTCTCGATCACGATGGAAGCCGCATTCGAGACGCTGGAGGATGCTCTCGCTCGCCACGGCAAGCCGGACATCTTCAACACCGACCAGGGCTCGCAGTTCACCGGCGCGGCGTTCACCCGGCGTGCTCGCCAGTCACGGCATCGCCATCAGCATGGATGGCCGGGGCGCCTGGCGCGACAACGTGTTCGTCGAGCGGCTGTGGCGCAGCGTCAAATATGAGGAGGTCTATCTGCGCGCCTACGACACCGTGTCCGACGCCCGCGCCTCGATCGGCCGACACCTCGACTTTTACAATGGCCAGCGTCCTCACTCGAGCCTTGACGGCGGCACCCCGGATCAAGCTTACTTCAACCCGCTGCCGTTCCGCGCGGCAGCTTAATTTTGGCGGAAGCTCCACTTATCGACGCGGAATTGCTGTTCAGACAACCGGGACCACCCTAAGCATTGTTCCTGTTTCTACTTCGCGCTACGTGGAAACAAGAACTGTGGAAATTCCGAGTGACGGCCAATGCGCACTTACAGCGAAGCCCCGTACTGCAATGGCGCGCGAGCATTCCGCCCTGAGACTCGATCCTACCGGAGAGATCTTGAAGGCGGAACATCTCGGCCCAGACTCGCAGAAGGGCGGCGCCCGCCATGCGCTTAAGCAGAAGCTGGAAAGTGCCTATGGCCGTCGGCTAGTCGCCGGCGAACCGGGATTTGGACTTAACTGCAACCCGGCGCGCGCGCTGGACCGGCTCCTGGCACTCGCTGCAGGCGCCGAGATATGCATCAAGCTGTCGGGGGCGGACGCGTCCCACATGGCTGGGCCAAGTGGCTGCGGATCGGTTGCTGGCAGAGCTCTGGCCGGGACAGCTGCTCTGGGCGTCGGAATGGCCGCATGTGACAGCCGCTCTCGCTTCCCCGCCATCCTATGCACACGCTTGGACTGGTTCGAGAAGCTCCCGGGCGAGGACGCGAGAGCACGAATGCTTGGTGAGACCCCGCTGCGCTCTACGGGTTCTACAACCAGGTCCTGAATACGGAAGCACCGGACGCGCCGTGATCCCCTGTACAAGACCGCCAATGCTCAGCGCACTCGAGATAGTTGCTATCAGCGCACTTTCGAACCTTAATCAGAGGTGCGTGCCCCTCACCAGGCGATGCTTCTGAATTTCTTTCGCTCACATGTAAGGAACTCGCTCAAAAACAAGGCGATGATTCCGCTCGTTCCACTTTGGCCGGTCGTACGCGGGTTGATCAACGGCCCAGCGGCTGCAGCCGGAACGGCGCTTCGCCTGCGACACCGCCGGGTTATAACTTGTATCCAAAAATACCGATCAACTGTTGGTAGATCGACTATTTCTTGTTCCGGGAAAAACACCGACTGGGGGTAATATGCTACGAGGAAATCAACGATTTATCTTATTTTTTGACCTTGCGATGGTGCCTCACCCGTCCGATGCGCCGGCACTACCTTTGGCCGAGTTCATTCCGTATCTGAAAAAACAGCAGGTTAATGAACTTTGCTTTCAGGTGATCGACAACGAACGGCGCGTCATCAGACTTTCGAGCCTCAAGGAGATCAAGCTCTCGAATGGCGCGCCGGCGATCGCGTTGTCGTTTTGCCTTGGCGATCGGGACAAGGCTGATCCGGGCTTCACGAATTTCAAAACCGGAAAAGTCAGGATCCCAAGGCGCGCCGATGACGAAGCCGGGGCCTTTCCGTTCATGCGGTCATCTCGCTGAGGCCGACGCAAAAAGGCGGTCACTTGTATCGCATGGTCTACGAAGATGTCTCGGGCTTTGGCCCTTCCTTGATCCAAGGATTCTTGCGAGCTGAGCTCAAGACAATCTCTGAGGATCAAGGGCTCACATTCAGGCGTGAGGGGTCCAAGGAACCATTGAAGACACGTCCGATGGTGGAGTTGAGCGGACACGCGTCGGATCGTTTGAAGGACTCCATCAAGGGAGGCCGCTTGCTGCACGTCGAGCTGATCAACTACCGCGATAAAGAACCTGGGCTTCGACGAATCCAAGTTCATCAGGTCCGTGCGGCGCGACCTGAGCCTATCGATCGGCAAGGGACTGCCGCAAGGCGAAGCGCCGAAGTTCATCGAGAAATTGAAGGAATATGCACGCAAAAACGATTATGAAGCGATGCGCGTTCGATGGAAGGAGCCGCAAGCAAGCAAGCAAGGCTCACAGCGACAAAGTCGACACCGCCAGGGCGGATGCTGGAGAGGCCTTGTTCGTCAAATCTGCTGAGGTAACATCGCGACAGGCTCTGCCGGACATCTCCGACACCATAAGCTACGAGCTGATCTCGAAGATCAAAGACTTCGTAGGGTAGAAAACCATGTGGCGGATCCTCGTCCCTCTCCAATAGCTGAGGATAGCTCACCCCGAGAAGTGGAAGTTCGACTTCGGCTTACCAATCGTTCTCGCGACGATCTTCGCTCTCCCTGTTATCTCATCCGAATTCGTGAGGGATGCTCTGGGCTCCCTGGACATCATTGGCAAGCTGAGCAACTTCTTGGGCGTGCTGACGGGGTTCTTCATCGCCGCGCTCGCCGCGGTAGCGACTTTCGGCAAGCAGGAGATGGATGACCCAATGCCTGGCGAACCGCCTGTTCGGCTTGAGCACACGATAAACACGGAGACGTATTACGAGAATCTTAGTCGTCGTCGCTTTCTGTCGTTCTTGTTCGGTTACATGGCATTCCTGACGCTGGTACTGTACGTCGTTGGGTACGTCTATCTCATCACCGACAAATATTGGCTCTCCGAAGCGGCGCCGAGTTGGCGTCCGACCGTCTCCGGGTTTTCTGGTGCGTCTACGTGTTCGCCTTGGCGAACCTGCTATCGAACACGCTCCTTGGCCTTTTCTATCTGACCGATCGAATTCATCGATCGAACCCGGTCGCTCGATGGGGCCCGTCCGATGATAGCCCGCGGAGCTGAATTGCTGCCCGTCTTGTAGGTTCGTGGGCAGGAGATCGACGAGGGCGTGAGTGGGGCGGCGATCAGGGGGGCTCGCCCCTGCCGTGGTCGTCGGGCAGCTTCAATCAACGCTTTCCAAACCCGGGGCCAGGTCATTTCGGCCGCCTCGTCTCATCCAGGTCGACGCGCTGCTCAGCCGATTTGTCGCCACATACAGAAGAAATGGCACGAAGGGTTATCGTCGCTCACGGATGGCGACTTGCCCACCGACTTAGCCCACATCGGCGACACGATGCCAAAGCCCGGGCGGCTTAAATCTGCCCCGTAGAGCGGTGCCGCGCGGTCGCGCAAGGTTGGATCCAGCTTGCGCCAAAGTAATATTCAGTCGACGAGCGCGCCAATCTCAACCCTTGGGCTCGCCTCGATGCTTCCTGGGTGATGTCTGTCAGGCTGAGGGCACCTACTTCTATCTTGTAAGTTCTCGTTCAGATAGCATCACCGTGCCGATGATATTCTCTCTCTGGAGTTGAGCGATTTCGTCATCGGAGAGCCGGAGAAGGTCCGACAAGATCTCTCTATTGTGCTGTCCGAGGGTCGGCGCCGGTGTGCCGATGGCGTACGGCATTGTACCCTCCCGAATCGGAATCGAGGCCTGCGGATGCGGGCCGATGAACGGGCGGTCCACTTCTTGCAGAAATGCACGTGACTTGAGCTGGCGATCCTCGAGCAGGTCAATCGGCAGCCGGGCCACGCCGGCAGCGATCTTCGCGCCTTGCAATTTGGACATGGCCTCGTCCGCATCGCGCGCCAACGTCCAGGCCGAGATGCCTGCCTCGATCACATCCTCAATTGCCCGGCGAGCTTCCGCAGATCTGAGGGATGGGCTTTCCGCCCAGTCGGGTCGACCGACAAGCATCGCGAGCCTGTACCACATGTCGGTATCAGTCGCCGTTACCACGATCCAGTCGTCCTCGCCTGCACAGCGGAAGCAGCCATGCGGCACGAACTGAGGATGTCGATTTCCGTACTTTGTTGACCGCAAACCATCGATCGACTGCACTGTGATCCAAGGCGCGGCGAAAGGCATCATGCACTCGACCTGCGCCAGGTCGATGAACTGTCCTTGTCCGGTCTTCCGAGCGTGGCTCAAAGCAACCAGAACTGCAGCGCAACCGTTCGAGCCGCCGACAGGATCCCCAAAAGCGGTATGGCTCATCACCGGAGGCCCGTCGGGATTTCCGACCACACTCGGCAATCCCGACCCTTGCTCAAGGGTCGAGCCGTAGGCGCGAAGGTCGCGATAAATGCTATCCGCACCAAGAGCTGACATCGACATCATCACGAGCCGCGGGTTGAGCGCTCTTAGCAGCCCAAGCCCGAGCTTCGGCAGCACATCGACCGAATAGTTGCTGACGACAATATCCGCCTCGACCACTAGCCGTTTGGCAATGGCCAGCCCCGCTGGGCGGGTCAAGTCCAGCGTGATACCGCGCTTATTGCGGATCATGCTGCAGAAGCGCGCAGTCTTTTCGTAAGCGGGCCTTCGGTCGACACCGCGCCACCAATCGGGATACTGAATGGCCTCGATCTTGATAACGTCCGCGCCGAGATCAGCCAGCGTCCGCGTACACAATGGGCCGGCCCAGCCCATCGAGAAGTCGATGACGCGGACTCCCTGTAACGGCCGCCGGCTGCTATCCACGCGGGCGGGCGACACCGATGATGCATTTCCGCTTAATGGCCCTCGCGCGATCGCGAACTCCTGCTGCTCGCCCGGAGCCGGAACCCTTCCGCCGCGCCGGGGTGGCGTGAGGGTCAATCCTTGCAAGGATCCCGTCGTGAGCCCCTGTCTACTCCAAGCAGGACAGGAACGAGCGCGCCGCGCGCCCTCTTCTCGGTATCCTGGAGCAACTCGGTTATCGTGGGCACCGGTACTATCGGAATTTTCCGTTTCAGCCCCTCCGCGAACCAATGCTGTGCTGTCTGCGCCTTCAGCCTCGGCATGAACTCCCGCTCGATCCGTTCCACATGCTTCAGACGTTCTTCGCCGAGAAGCAGGGCCGGATCATCGCGCAAGTCACACAACCCGAGCACATCACAAAACTCTCTCCACTGCGCCGGCGTCGCCGTGGTGACGCCAACCCATCCCTCTTTGGTTTCGTAAATGCCAATAGGAAAGACAGGCCAAAAACGATTGATTCCGATCCGGCGGATCACCTCACCGCATCTCATCGCCTCGAACATGAGAAACTCGGTGATAGCCAGGTTGGACTCGAAGATGCTGAGCGAGCACGAACGCCCTGGGCGCTCTTCGGTCGGCCCGATCGCCGAAGAGATCGCGGCAATAAATCCCCATAGTCCGGCCAGAATGCCGGTCTGGAAATCCGGCGCGTGCAGCGGCGGTCCCTCCACTGGTCCGATCAGCTTGATGAGGCCGGCCAGCGCGCGAACGGTCGAATCCACTGCGGCAAATCCCGCATAGGGGCCCTCGGCACCGAACCAACTCGCTTGCACGTAGATCATCTTGGGACGCCGCTTGCGGATCACATCGACATCGATCGACGGGCACTCCGCGGGAGTCGATATCCCGGCTATCGAGCAGAATATCACAATCGTCGACCAGCGCTGTGAGCCGCATCCTCGCGTTCGGGTCGCTCGAATCGATGATGATGCTTGACTTGTTGAAGCTCAGGAATGCGAACCACGCGCTCTGGTCACCGGGCGTCAGGGGTGCGCATCGGCGGAGCGGATCGCCCGATGGCGGCTCGACCTTCTGAACATCGGCGCCGCAATCCGCAAACAAGCGCGCGCAATAGCTGGTTGCGGGCGAGCTACCGATCTCCACGATCCGCATATGCGACAACACTTCCATAAGAAGCTCCGATCTTCCGGTGTGTCAGTTTTTTCCGACCGTCGCAATCGCCGTCATGCGACGCAGCACCAATTAGCTCTGCTGGTAAGAGCCAGCAGGGGCTCTCGTTGCCGATGTAACGGCCGGGCGCGGAGGTTAGTGACCTCGCGAAGCAGAATGCTCGGACCACGATCCTGGAGCCAAACGAGCGCTGCGTCGAATTGCGCCTTCTCCGATGGTCGCATCGCACCTTACGCGGGTCGCGATCTAGAGCCAGTCGAGTACGGTGGGCACTATCTTGTTGAACATGCCGGCACCGAACCAGTTGGTCATCGAGGGGGAGTGAGCGTACATATCAGTCCGGGATGTGTATTCTTCCTCGCCACGTCCCCATGCGGATGACAGCACTCTCGTATCGCTGGCAATGACAACTCGTCCTCCCTGCCCGCTCGAGATGATCTGCACGCTTCCGGGGCCCACCACCGGATCTGCGTCTCAAGCGAGTGCCGGTGCCGGAGGCGGCGTAGCCATTGTGTTCGGTCTCTTCTCCAAGATGCAGTCGCACAGCCGCTCTATATCGGGAACCTCATGATCGGCGGTAACGCAAATCCGAATGCCCGCGCTTCCTTGCGCGACGGTCGGAAAGAACGTCACTGAAGTATAAAAGCCGGCGTCGAGGAGTTCTCTTGCAGCCGCGACGGCCGTCGTCTCCTGTCCAATGGCGATCATTCTGATCGGCAGTGAACTGCCTTGCTCGACGGTCGCGACACGGCGGTCAAACACCTCGATCCGCTGCGCCAATCGCCTCTGCCGCTCACCGAGCTCTGGCGAGCGGTGAATCTTGCACGAGCCGAGCGCCGCGCCGACGGCGGCCAGATTGGGGGCCACCGAAAACGCGTAGGGGATGGAATAACGTCGAAAAAGAGCTTCCTGTTCCGGCGTTCCGAGCATCAACATTCCGCCCGATGCGCCGAATCCCTTGGCCAGCGAGGCCGCGATGATGGTGCGATCACCCAGTGCTTGCGGAAACTGCGAGCGAGCGAATCCTTCGCCTTGGCGTCCGAACAGCGATATGCCATGAGCATCGTCGATATAGAGGAATAGCCCGTAACGCTCCTGGAGTTGGAGCAATTCATGAATGGGCGCATTGCCTCCCATCGAATACACGCCGTCGCATACATAGGCGACCACCGGATGTTCACGGCACAAGCGATCGAGAGATTCGATGTCGTTGTGCGCGATCGTTTCCACCCGCGTTTCGTCAGCGACGATGGGCTTGTGATAGGCGAGCGATATGTGCGCGCTGCGATCGAAGACGACGACCGGTTTCCTTCCGCCCGTCAATTGGCCAGACGCGAGGATGGGCATAGCGCCTAGATTCGCGAGCATGACCGTGGAAAAGGCGAGCACGCGGGCGCCGAACATCTCCGACAAGCTCGTCTCAAGCTCGACCAAAAGGTCGAAATTGAGCCGCGTTCGCGCGCATGACCAGTGCACCGACCGATGCGCCTCGATCGCCTCGATCGCGCCAGCGACGATCACCGGATGATTATCCAAGCCCAGATAGGAGCATCGCACGAAATCGACTATCTCCGGACGACTATCGAGTGGGCCCGCACCCAACATGAAGCTACGTCCGATCGTGGAACGTGCCGGCACGCACATCACGCCGGCCGCGTGGGCCGCATCGAAATGGGGCCTGCTCTCGTTGATCATGTAGGGTGTATTACGAAAGCGTCCGGTCGGGGCACAATCGGACGCGGCGATCCGCTGCATTTCATTCTCCATTTGATCGGGCAATAATGCGGGTGCCGCCGCCCAACAAGGCGCAAGACGGCGCGGTCGAGGCATCGAGCCAAGCTGGACCTCGTACGGATCTCGCGGCAATCGATTGCGTTTGACCAGATAAACCACGGGTCGAGCTTGCGCAGCTACCAGATGAGATGGGAGTCACTTATCTCGACCGTCGGGTGATCGGGGTCGGTCGCGGCGGTCAAGCGCATTCCAACGCGCTTGCGTGAAGGAATTGACGCGAATGCGCCCGGCGCAGAACGCCAGCCATGGCGCGAACGTGCTATCCCTTCGACCGTCACGCGCTACTCAGGCGCCCGCGCGCGAGATCCCAAATGGTCGAGCGCGTCTTGATCAAACGGCGCCGGATCGTCCGCACCTCATCCAGGCGAACATCCGAATTGAGCATATAAGGCGCAGAACAAACTAGCGAGCCACGGTTCGCAAGCCGTCGAACAGCCGAGGCTTCGCGCCGCCGCACTCGCGTGCAAAGCGCCCGCGCCGCCAACGGCGACCAGCTCGAAAGGTCGAAGATCGAAGCCGCGATCTGCGCTTACATGCTCGACCGCATGACGCAAGCTCTGGTCCATCAGCCCGAGCATGCCAACGGCAGCAGCCTCCGGGTCTTCGAATGGGAGCATCAGGTCTCTGGTCCGTGCCGACGAACGGGCATCTTAAACTCTCGTTCACAAACCTACGAAAATAGAGCGTTGACCACAGAGGGCCTCGTTAGCACACGGCAGGGTCGGCAGCAGTTCCAATACCGCCGGAGACCGGTACGGAGCTGATCTGCCGTCAATTGGCCTATCGAAGTTGTCCCCGTCGGGACGAGGATCGTCAGTGTCAAGGCTTTTGGACGCACGACGGCTGCAGGACCTGAGCCTAAACCGGCTTTGTCTGTCTGATACGAGGTGATTGCTTTGAAGGGGAAAGCAGGAGAACCATCACATGGTTTGGACAAATCAGGTAGCCCTGATCACGGGCGCCTCGCGGAGCATCGGAAGGGAAATCGCGCTTTTGCTGGCTAGGCGGGGTGCAGCCATATGTGTGAACTATGCAGAACGCACGGATGCCGCGGAGCAAGTTGCCAATGAAATTGAGGCTGCTGGTGGCCGGGCCATGACTGCGGGAGCAGACGTGGCGAATTTTGCATCCGTTGAGGCGATGGTTGAACAAGCGACGGCGCGGCTTGGTCCGGTAACTATCCTCGTCAATAACGCTGGCGTGCTGTACCAAGCCACGCTTGAAACGCTTAACCACAAGCAGTTCGATCGGATGCGTCGCATCAACGTGGATGGCATCATTCACACAACGCGCGCCGTAATGGCGGGGATGCGAACACGGCGCTATGGTCGGATTATCAACCTGACCTCAATTGCTGCAATCGGAGCCACCCTGCCCGGAAACGCATTTTACGCTGCAACCAAAGCAGAGGCGGCGATCCTGACGCGGCGCTTTGCGATGGAATTGGGATCGGAAGGAGTTACCGTGAACGTTGTCGCACCCGGCTTTATTCGGACCGACATGACACAACAAAGACGTCACGGCCTAGAATGGCTTTTTATCGAGATGCATGTCCGGGAGCGCACGATAATGGGGCGTATCGGGGAACCTGGAGAAGTTGCGAATGCTGTCGTGTTTCTGGCGGCCCCAGAGACGGCATGGATTACAGCTCAGACGCTTGTGGTAGATGGTGGACGAATGGATTATCTCGCCTACAGCTAATCGCGACCGTCGCAGCGGTTACGCGGCAACAAGTGGACAACTTGGTCCCATACCTCAGTGTCGTCATCTGCTTCAATGGCGTCGAGAAGGTCCTGAACGCTAGTGTTCCGTGTCAGCCGGAAGTTCACGGCCTAGATTTCGCACCAGCCGAGTGATGGCAAGCCTGGGAGCCGCGGGGCCCGGGGCATTCCTTCTCGACCCCTTCGCCATCTGCGTTCGCGCGGCGCGTTGCCGACGACCTTTCGCGCTACGCAACTGCAGACCCGGGCGGCCAAGTAAGAAATTGAGCCGCGATCAAGAGTCGAAGCGAAGTCACTATTTTATAGAGAGAAACTCTTCTCGTTGAATGCCGTGATCGCAGACTCCAGATTGGAGCGTAGTTGAGATCATGAGACTCCCCAAACTGGTAGGATGCCTCCCTTCCCTCCTACTGTATTCTTCCCTTGTCGGTCTAAACCGGTTCGCGACTTCTACCATGGTAGTTTACAGCTGACCGCGCGTGAGGAAAGTTAGGTTTCGAAAGTTGAGAGATCGTGACGGCTCTCTGAACGCCTTATACGCGACGTTCCAAGGCGCGCTATCTCGACAGTCATCGGACATCACCCTCCGCGCGAATGCCCGTACGGTTCACGTATGGCAAGAGCATCACCAAGCGGCGTCGGCTCAGTTCCCGATGACCGCCTTTCTCAGTGGAACATCCCATGCCCGTGGCACTAGTGGTAGCTGCAAGAGACTACTTGAGGGACTTACGGAGAGCACTCAATCAATTCGAAATTCATCTTCTTACCGCCGAGTTCGAGCGCAGCCTGTCCTTGGCTGCCGAACATCAGCCGGACATCATCCTCGTCGCATCCCCTCCAATTGGAGAAGCTGTGAAGGCCTGTCAGCGCCTCCTCGAGAATCCCTCGACGACGAGTATTCCAATTTTCCTTAACTCCTTGGGCGACAACACAGTCCATAACATCTCTTCTATTTTTCTTAACGCTCCTGCTCAAGCGACAACCAGCGGGTTCGCATATTGGCAAAGCCCCCCTGGCAACAAGGGAGGCGTTACCGTTGACGACACTGGGAATGGGAATGGCAACGATAAGCGTAGGCAACTACTGAGCATCCTTCAGATGCTTCGCAATGCCGAAATCGAAGTATCAAGACTGAATCTCGAAACATCGGGTTTGCTTTTGGGGGCGACGATCGCCGATATCTCGCAACGACTGAAGTAATGCTGGACACAACGTGCTGAACCGATCCCGACTCGCTAGTTACACTAGCGTGGTTTGACCCAAAGGTTGCGATTCCGGCGAACCATTGCAAAGTGCTGCGGCTATCTGGCCAGCCAACAACATTCAAGTAGCGCCGGCCGTGCCGTCTGTTTCCGCAACAACTGGAACAGCTACGGTCGTCTTAATAGCGTTGAGGTACACATGAACGGGATAAACAAAGATAACAGCCAGGACGCGTGCGCAGCAAATCAGGTTCAGGCTACGGCAAAAGATCTTTACGATATTGGAGAAGTACCGCCTTTGGGTCATGTACCGAAGCGCATGTATGCCTGGGTCATACGCAGGGAGCGGCACGGGAATCCAGAGATTGCAATGCAAGAGGAGGTGGTTGATACCCCATGGATAGGGCCAGAGGACACCCTGGTGATGATCATGGCGACGGGGATAGGCTACAACTCCATTTTAGCTTCTCTTGGAAAGCCGGTCTCTCCTTTGGACATGCACGGGCGTTCCTATCACATCTGCGGAGGAGAAGCTGCGGGAATTGTTTGGGCTGTGGGAAATCGCGTAAAGAAATGGAAGGTGGGCGATGAAGTCGTGATCCACTCGCATCAGGACGACGGCGATGATATCGAGTGTAATGGCGGCGACCCCATGTTCTCGCCTTCTCAGAGAATTTGGGGTTATGAAACTCCTGATGGATCATTTGCACAATTCGCACCGGTCCAAGTGGGGCAGCTAATACCCCGGCCAAAGCATCTGAACTGGGAGGAGAGCGCCTGCTATGCAGGCACCCTGGCGCCCGCATATAGGATGTTGTTTGGCCACCCCCCACACGTGGTCCGACCAGGTCAAAACGTTTTGGTCTGGGGAGCGGCTGGCGGGCTTGGCTCGATGGCAGTTCAACTCGTGACCGTCGCGGGGGCGAACGCGATTGGTATTGTATCCGATGAGTCGAAGCGCGACTATGTGAGGTCACTCGGAGCCAAAGGCGTGATAAACCGCAAGGAGTTTGACTGTTGGGGCCGACTTCCCGATGTGAATGAGATCGCATACAACAACCACATGAAGGAGGTGCGCCGATTTGGCAGAGCTGTTTGGGAGATCACCGGCAAGGGCAACGACGTCGACCTTGTCTTCGAGCATCCAGGAGAAGCGACATTTCCAGTCAGCTGCTACGTCGTGAAACGAGGCGGAATGGTCGTCTTCTGTGGGGGGACGTCCGCTTACAATCTTACGGTGGATGCGCGCTTCGTCTGGATGCGACAAAAACGAATCCAGGGCAGCCACTTCGCAAATCCATACCAAATATGGGAAGCGAATCGCCTTGTTGCCGAGCGGCGCATTGATCCATGTCTATCCGAGTCCTTCACATGGGCCGAACTCCAGATGCACACGTGAAGATGTGGAGAAATCAACACCGTCCTGGAAATATGGCCGTTTGTGTTCAAGCGAATGCGGCGCGGTCTACTATGTAAGCTTTCAGACAAAGGTCGCTGATTTCAATATGAATTCGCGCCGGTTTCATGCCGAGAAGCTGCTCTTTCCAGAAGAGATGAGCCTTACGGCCACAACGGCACAAGACTCCCACTGTGCTCAAAGCTGGGGCGCCACCGTCCTTCAATCTTTGGCTGACCACAACGTTCATGTTTAAGCCGAGCGCACTCGTTACCTGGCGTTGGCACGCTCTTGCAGTTTGCCTACTAGGGTCTCTCAAGCAGCTGTATGGTATCTGATCCGTATGTTATCCGTACCGAAAATGGGGCCTGCCTACCATCGTCACCCTGCGAGCGACGCGTGCGCCGCTCCGAGCCGTCGCACTCCTCGCCTCCCACAAGCTCGCGGTTGCCGCGTTCGGCTCTGTTGGCGATACCGCTTCGTCCGAGCCGAGCTGGTGGTTCGCACCGGATGGCTCCACGGCCCGGTCATTGAAGCTTCCGTTTCTCAGCCGATGCAGTTCTCTCGCGATTGGCCACGAGAAACAATTATCGCAAAGGCGACGGTCATTGTGTACGGCTTCTGACAGCGTTCGGGCGCTGTTGGATCTAAAATGCGGGCGGACAGACAGATAATTCGCTCGAACGGCGTTGGCACAATCGTTGCTATTGGAAAGCAGCGACAGTGACCGGAGCTCAAGTGTATTCAAACCTGAAGATCTACCGACGCTCTCCCGGTTTAAACCTACGTCTGTTCGAGAGAAGAACAGGGTCTAGCATTGACGACAAGTGCGATCTCATTCACCGGTCGGCTCTGATACTCCGGCTGCAAAGCGCATTCCTGCCGTACAGGATGCCGTCTAAAGAGCTAATTCGGTGGTGTTCTCTGTCGTCCAGCGCGACAACACGCAAGCCGATGTCGATGCCCCTGCAGGGTCGGCGTGCGGCTCGCGCTGGCGCGAACTCCGTGCGACAGCGGACCTGGCGCCATTGCTCATCTGCGTTTTTCGAGCATTGCCTTCATTCCGGAGAATGTCATGAGAGAGGCATATATCTATGACCACGTTCGGACCCCGCGAGGCCGCGGGAAGATGGACGGCGGCTTGCACGAAGTCACCGCGCTGCGGCTCGCCACTGTGCCGCTGGTGGAGCTGAAGAAGCGCAACCAACTGCCCAAAAGCTCGATTGATGATGTCATTCTCGGCGTGTTGATGCAGTCGGCGAAGCAGGCGGGGACATCGCGCGCTTCGCCGCGCTGAAGGCGGGGTTAGGCGATGCAGCACCCGGTGTGCAGATCAATCGCTTCTGCGCCTCCGGCCTTGATGCCGTCAATTTCGCGGCCGCCCAGATCATGAGTGGTCAGCATGAACTCGTGATCGGCGGTGGCGCCGAATCGATGAGCCGCGTCGGTATCGGCGTCTCAGGGGCTGCGTTGGCGATGGATCCCTCGATTGCAGTGCCCGCCTTCTTCATGCCACAGGGCGTAGCAGCCGATTTAATCGCGACCAAATACGGCTTCTCGCGCGACGACGTTGACACATACGCCGTGCAGAGCCAGCAGCGCGCCGCCAAGGCCTGGGACCAGGGTCGCTTCAATAATTCGGTGGTGCCGGTCAAGGACGTCAACGGCCTTACTAATCCTGGCCAAGGATGAGCACATGCGCCCGACCACGACAACCGAGTCGTTGGCGCGGCTCAAACCCTCCTTTGTCGAACTCGCACAGATAGGCGGATTCGAAGCTGTCGCCATCCAGTCTCATCCGGAGCTGGAGCGCATCAATCATGTCCACCATGCAGGCAATTCATCCGGCATCGTAGACGGTGCAGGCGCTGTGCTACTCGGCAGCGAGGACGCGGGCGCGAAGTACGGCTTGAAGGCGCGCGCAAAGATTCGCGCCTTCGCCAATATCGGTTCAGAGCCGGCGATGATGCTCACCGGACCTGTCGATGTGACCAAGAAGCTGTTCGAGCGCGCCCGCATGAAGAAGTCGGACGTCGACCTATTCGAGATCAACGAGGCGTTCGCTTCCGTCGTGCTGCGCTACATCCAGGCATTCGAGATCGACAGCGATAAGATAAACGTCAATGGCGGGGCCATCGCGCTAGGCCATCCGCTAGGGGCCACAGGTGCGATGATTCTCGGCACAGTTCTCGACGAACTCGAGCGCAGCAACACGGCAACCGCGCTTGTGACGCTGTGCATCGGCGGCGGTATGGGCACAGCCACCATCATCGAGCGGGTGTGATGCCGTGGGGCGCGTCAGCCGAAGGAGCGCCCCCAACCATGCCACGGCAGTTTTCGCTAAATCACAGCGCGATTCAAAGGCAACAGCCGCGCCTTGTCGGCAACCGGCTCGAGGGAGCAACACATGGCCTTCAAGAATTTCAAAGTTGAAGTCGAGACCGGCGGCATCGCGCTGGTCACCTGGACATTCCGGGCCGTTCGATGAACGTGCTCGACGAGACCACAGCGGTGGAGCTAGAGGGTATCGTGAAAGGAGACCTCGGCTGATGACGATGTAAAAGGGGTCGTCATCACCTCAACCAAGAAAGCGTTCTCCGCCGGCGCCGATCTTGCGATGCTTGAGCGCATGAGCCGCACCTATGCGCAATGCGCCAAGGAGAACGGCGAGCTTGCAGCAAACCAGATGCTGTTCGATCGGAGTCGCCGCTTCTCCCTTATTCTCCGTGCCATCGAGACCTCGGGCAAGCCGTGGGTTGCGGCCATCAATGGGCCCGCGCTCGGTGGTGGTTTCGAGTTGGCGCTCTGCTGCCATTATCGCATCGCCGCTGACGATTCGAAGACGCGGCTGGGTCTGCCCGAGATCAAGGTCGGCCTTTTCCCTGGGGGCGGCGGTACCCAGCGTGTGCCTCGGATAGTCGGGCTGCAGGACGCGATGCAGATCCTGCTAAAGGGCGAGGCGATGGATGTGGCACGCGCCAAAGCGTTGAGGCTGATCGATGCCATCGTCCCCTCGACCGATCTTATCAAGGCGGCCAAAGACTGGATCAGCGGCGGTGGGAAGGCAGTGGCCCCCTGGGACGAAAAGGAATTCAGGCTGCCCGGGGGACGCGTCTTCTCCAAAGCTGACATGCTCCTATTTCCGACCCTGAACGGCATCTATCGCCGAGATACCTACGACAATTATCCGGCGGCGCGCGCGGTGATGAGCTGCGTGTATGAGGGCCTGCAGCTGCCGATGGATGCAGCACTGCGCGTCGAGTCGCGCTACTTCGAGCAAATCCTGCGCTCGAAGGAAGCGCAGGCGATGATCCGCAGCCTATTTCTGTCAAAGCACGAATTGAACAAGGGCACACGCCGCCCACAAAGCGTGCCGCCGACAAAGGTGAGGAAGCTCGCCGTGATCGGGGCTGGCTTTGTGGGCGCAAGCATCGGTTTCGTCTCGGCTCGCGCCGGCGTTGAAGTGGTTCTCATCACCCGCCACCAGGAGAGCGCGGACAACGCAAAGGCCCACACCAAGGCCGTGTTCGATGACCTCATCAAGAAGGGCAACGCCAATAAAAGCGATCGCGACGCGACCCTTGCGCGCATGGTCGCCACTGTTGACTACGCGGCGATCAACGATTGCGACCTCGTCATCGAGTCGGTGTTCGAGGATCGCAAGGTGAAGTTCGATACCTATGCCAAGGCGCAGCCGTTCATGAAAGAAGGGGCGATCTTTGCCTCGAATACATCGACGCTGCCGATCAGTTCGCTGGCACAAGAGTTCACCGATCCGACCAAATTCATTGGCATTCATTTCTTCTCGCCAGTCGAGAAGATGATGCTGGTCGAAGTCATCCTCGGCAAGAACACGGGCGAGGTTGCGCTGGCGACCGCTTTCGATTACGTCCGACAGATCGGAAAGACACCGATTGTCGTCAACGATTCCCGCGGCTTCTTCGCTAACCGATGCGTGGCTCGCTTTATCTCCGAAGGCAACGAGATGTTTTTGGAAGGCGTGCCGCCGGCGATGATTGAAAATTGCGCGAAGATGGCGGGCATGCCGGTTGGCCCCCTCGCATTGTCTGATGAAACGGCGCTTGATCTCCGCTTGAGGATCATGAAGGCGACCGA
Source organism: Bradyrhizobium sp. 153 (assembly GCF_023073835.1). NCBI lineage: Bacteria > Pseudomonadati > Pseudomonadota > Alphaproteobacteria > Hyphomicrobiales > Nitrobacteraceae > Bradyrhizobium > Bradyrhizobium sp. 153. Next base: position 18,354 of record NZ_JADPKH010000158.1, read on the forward strand.
AGCCGATCTCGGTTCTCACGCGATGGACCAAGCTGACAAGGCACTAATGATCGAACTGGTCGAGAAGCACGGCCGTTTCGGCCGCAAGAATCGCAAGGGCTTTTACGATTATCCCGAGAAGGGCAAGGGAAAAAAGAGCCTATGGCCGGGCCTTGGCGACCTGCAGCCGAAGCATCTTGACCCCGACATGCTTGACGTCGAGGAGCTGAAGCAGCGCTTCTCAGTGATGCAGGCCGTGGAGGCAGCACGCACCGTGGAGGACAATATCATTATTGACCCCCGCGAAGCCGATGTCGGCTCGATTCTCGGTTTTGGCTTTGCGCCGTTTACCGGCGGAGCCCTGTCATATATCGACTTTATGGGCACGAAGAAGTTCGTCGAGCTCTGCCAGAAGCTCGTGGCCAAATGTGGCCCGCGCTTTACTCCGCCGAGCCTCTTGGAAGAAATGGCGAAGAACGGCCAAACCTTCAGCCAGCAAGATCTTCTCGGAGATGTTCGCTGAACGCCGAATGGCCAGGAAAACGAAAGGATGTTGTACCCCCCGACGGCTGGGCTGGAATCGACATCGCGGGTCACGATACGTGCCGCTACGCTTCCCTTCGCGCCGTCCATCCCCCGAGAAGGGTACGGCGGCACCATGGCGGCCGACGACGTAGTCCGCTTGCTCGCCTCCAAAGGAGGCCATTACACTGGCTCGGTTAAGATGATACGAGCCCTCCGGGTCGATCAGCCACGCTTTTGCTGGGGGCCGAACTTTGGACCACCCGGAACTACCCACACTCGCATCATTCGGATGGCAGCGGTAAAGGTACGCAGATCTTTGACGTTCGAATGAGTAACTGTGACAACACACGAGGCGCAGTTCGGTGGCGACGCGGCGCTCCCTGTTGCGCAAGACGGCTCAAAAAGCAATGGCCGCGTCGAGAGCCTAAACTAGATTTGACGTTGCCCACAACCTCGCACTGTCCTGACCGTGCCGTTGCCACTCAATTGCTCAATGAATGCCATCCGGTTCGGGGCCTATGTCGAATAGGTGTGGGCGCGGACGCTTGAGCGCGACGACAAAGTCGTGATGGACGATCCTCCGCCGCACAACGGCGCAACCATCGACTCCGTCACGCAAGAACTCGGCACAGATCGCTCTGCTGCCGCCCTATTCCCCTGCTTTCAACCCGATACAAGAAGTGTCTTCGCCAAGTTTCAAATCGCTTCTCCGCAAAGCCGCTGCCCGGCAAGTCGAAGCGCTCGAAGAGTCCGCTACGGAGGCCTTCCACCCTTTACCCCAAACGAATGTTCCACTCACTTCCTCACCGCAGTACGGTTCAGACTGAACGGAATCTGCTCTAGCTGCTCCGATTTGGCGCGATGCAGTGTCCGAGAGCGAAAGCTCTCATCTCAGTAATTACTGCTGCGTCGAGAACAGTCGTGCCGACTGTCGGATTTGCAACATTCCATCGCCCTACAAGACGTCTACTTGAGCAAATAGCCTTCATCAGAACGAGTTCTTCGAGTTGGCATGAGCTTTGAACGGAGATGTTGTCCAGCTTCGCCGTCAAGGAGGGGCAGTGGATAGCTTACAGGAAGCTCGCTTCTCAGTTCAAGCGGGCGCCGCCTGCGAATGCGACCGCCACGACGCCGCTATTTCCATTCACCGCCATCACGAATCCAGGGCGGGGAAGAGGATCCAACCACATGATTTCCTTGACCAAGATAGCCAGAGCAAAACGAGTATTCGCCCCACGTTACTCGCTGGCGAGATGGATGGCTGGCCATCACTTCGCTGTCGAATTCCGTGAAACCGCAAAGCTCGCACTACCGATAGTGCTGACGCAGGTTGGCCAGATCGCGATGATGACAACCGATCTTGCGTTCATCGGCCGAACGGGCGCCGAGGTGCTCGCCGCGGCAGCGCTGGCTAGCAGGGTCTATATCGTTAGCTTCACGGTCGGTGCGGGCTTGCTGGCGGCGATCGCAGCGTTGGCGGCCCCGGCGTTTGGGGCGGATAATCTGAGCGTGGTACGGCGATCACTTCGCATGGGGCTTTGGGCGGCGCTGCTGCTCTCCCTCCCGATCATTGCGTTTGCGCTGCGCGTGGAGCAAATACTTGTCGCTCTTGGTCAGACGCTAGACACGGCGCGGCTCGCCCAGCGATATTTGTTTGGGCTCGCCTGGGGCGTGGCACCGGCGCTATGGTTTCAGGCTATCCGTAACTTCATGGGCGCGGTAAACCGACCGGAGCCTATCTTATGGATCACGCTCGCGGCTATCCCCGTCAATGCCTTGCTGGTATACCTGCTGATCTATGGGAAGCTTGGCCTGCCCCGGCTGGAGCTGTTTGGTGCGGGTCTTGCTACCAGCCTAGTGAATTGTGGGACGTTTTTCACCGCTTTGTGGTTCGCCACGATGCGCCGCCCGTTTCGTGACTACCACGTGCTTGCACGTCTCTGGCGCTTCGATTGGCACTTAATGCTGCAGTTGATCGCCATCGGGGCGCCGATCTCAATCCTCTCCTTGATCGGGGGAGGAATATTCTCGGCCGCGGCGCTTTTGGCAGGCCTGATCAGCACCAGCGCACTTGCCGCCCATCAGATCGCGTTTCACGTCGCCGCGATCCTGTCTATGATCTCTCTCGGCGTCAGCATGGCGGCAGCAGTGCGCGTTGGCCATTCGGTCGGCCGAAACGACGTTCCCGGCATCAAGCGAGCAGGTCTGGTCGCAATGCTGCTCGGCATCGTGATCGCCGCGACGCTGACGATCGCAGTGATCACCGAGCGTGTTGCGATCGCCCAGTTGTTCTTGGACGAATCGGCCGACAATACCGACGTGACGATCGAACTAGCAACAAAGCTCCTTTTGGTCGGCGCGAGCTTCTTTATCACTGATGCCGCACAGAGCATCGCGGCGGGCAGCCTGCGCGGACTGCAGGACACGAGGGTGCCGCTTCTGTTCGCTGGTGTGGCTCATTGGCTGATCGGGTTCTCGATTAGCTACGTACTTAGTTCGAAGACTGGACTTGGCGCCATTGGTATCTGGATTGGCTTGTCAATCGGAACGGCCATTTACGCGGGTCTTCTGGTCTTGCGTTTCCAGCTGCTGGCCAATAGTTTGCTTTTCAGAGCTGGCGCGGGCACAGGTGAGGATCATGGTCGGGCTGACCGTTGGCCTTGACAAACAAAGGTCCCCTTTTTCGTGGAATTGCGCCTTCTTGCGGTAATTCTTTTCAACACCTATGAACGCTTCCGCAAAATAACGCCCCAGTGGCGTGGTTGTCTCAAGTGCGGGTAACGGCTCTTCCGTTCCTCCCTGCGCCCCTGCCATCTGTCCTGTTATCGGGCGTCAGCCGAGAACCGCTCAAGCTAATTCAAGTCGCAAGGCTTCGACAGGATAGCTTTTTTGGTTTTCTGGTCGCCCGTTAACAAACAAATTGTTTGCGACTGACGTTGTGAAACGTGCCGTAGAGCGATCAGGATGAAGCGCAAATTGCCCCTCAGCCATGCGAGTACGCGGCGAAAGTTGTGGGAGGGCGGAGAGGACGAGTTGGCGTATAGCCGGGGCGGCCCTTGAGAGAGCAGTGACCAAGATGGCCTTCCGGCCTTCAGGTGGCCGGCGGCATGGCGGATTCGGCGTCGAGCTCGCGCTTGGTGGCGCCGATGACGCCGCGCGTCTGGCCTGAGATAAAGACACGGCGTGGACTTGCGCGTCACGGCTACGGTACCCTTGTCGGGTAGGCTCGCTCGATCGCACATCCGGTCGGTGGTCGGCGGCATCGATGACATAGCGCAGGGTGTGACTGTCGTAAGGGCCGTTCGGCAGCGCCTTGGCGTGCGGTGATCTGACGCCGGTAACGCTGGACCATTTTTGGCTAGAGTTTTTCGTGCCCAGTCCCTGGCTGGAAGGAGCGAACGACGATGAAGGCCTTGAGGTTTTGGACGCCCAGAAGGCGTTCATCTCGAGCTGGGCAAGGACGGGTCGCGGTGGCAGAGATCTGCCGAAGGCCGAAATTAGCCAGGCAACCTGTTTGAACTGGAAGAAGAAGTACGAGGGGCTGCTGCCGACCGAGGTGCGACGGAGGAGAACGGCACGCCGAAGATGCCGGTCGCCGACCTACCGGTCGACAAGGAGGTGCTGCAGGACGTGATTCGCCGAAAGCTATGAAGCCAGACCGGAAGCGCAAGCGGGTCGACGAAGTCTGTGGCAAGCGGCGGGTCTCGATCCGGAGGGCCTGTGACGCTCTTGAGTTTGACCACTCGACCCAATCACTACAAGTCCCGTCGCCTGCCTCGAACGAGATCGAGGAGATCTGTCATGTCCGCGTTCGCTACGGCTATCGTCGTGTTCACGTACAGCTCCTCGAAGGTCGGCGCCATGGTCAGAACAAGACACGGCGCGTCTACCGTCTACCGTGAGTTGGGCCTGCAATTGCACCACCAAACGTCCCAGCGCCGCGTCAAAGGTAAGCCTCCGGTGGGGCTTTCGATTACCCACATCTCGTGCGTTGGATTTGCGTCGGTTGAATCGCCTGTGATTCTGTTTGTGACGCCGATTCGCGAAGGCGTCACAGATGAGCGGAGACACGGGAGCCGGTGCTGCAGGCTGGCATGACGACGAAGTCGTTTCGGCAGGGCTTCCGGAAAAGCGATTGGCGCGCCGATTTGGCCGCCTGCTTGATCAGATGTCGGCGGCACCTGGCCAACCGGTCCCGGCCGCGTGCGGCGACTGGGCGGCGACGAAGGCGGCCTACCGCTTCTTCGATAATCCGCGCGTTACCGAGCATGGGATGCTGGCCGGCCATTTTGCCGAGACCGCCATGCGCTGCGCGGCGAGCGAAGGACCAATCCTCATTCTGCAGGATACCACCGAGTTCATCTACAGCCGCGCGCAGCCGGGTAAGATCGGCTTCACCAAGACCATCAACGCCGGACGTTACAAGCCGGGCCAGCCCAACGTGGTGACTTTGTGCGGGGTGCTGATGCATTCGAGCCTGGCCGTAACCCTCGGCGGCACGCCGCTCGGGCTGACGGCAGCGAAGTTCTGGACACGCACGAAGTTCAAGGGGACCTGGACGCTCAAGCGGCATGTGAACCCACGCCTCTTGCGCAAGACCCTCGCCACCTACTTGCTCCAGATTGCCATGCTGGGCGGCTATCTCGCGCGCAACCACGATCCGCCGCCAGGAAACATGGTGGTGTGGCGAGGCCTAACACGCCTCAACGACATCGCCTTCGGCTTCTCAGTAAGCCTCCGATGATGGCCGCCTTCCCGGATAGCGCTTGAGGGTGACATCATTTGCTCATTAATTCGCAAACAAATGAGCAAACGTGACGACGGTTACGGTTCACTCGAGAAGTTCGGCCAGCATCAGCCCTTGAATCGGCAGAGCGAGCGCTACGCCCGGGAGGGCATCGATCTGAGCCTGTCGACACTGGCTGACCAGGTCGGCGCCTGTGCGGCGGCCCTGCAGCCGCTTTATCGACTGATCGAGCGTCACGTCCTCTCCGCCGAGCGACTGCATGGCGATGACACCACGGTGCCGATCCTGGCCAAGGGCCAGACGGTCAAGGGACATATCTGGAACTATCTATGGACGGTCCCCGCTTTGCAAGGCCATTTGCTTTGTTCCGGCTAGCGATCGTTTGCAGCTATCTATCCGGCTTTATGGCGATGCTACGAGCC
>NZ_JADPKH010000126.1:0-22065 GCF_023073835.1 Bradyrhizobium sp. 153
GCGGCCAGGCGCCGCTTCACAGGCCGAACATATGACCGCACCGTCATCCCTTGTTCAACCAGAGAAAGAGCTTGCAGCCCGGGCCGTTCCACATATGAGTCAGAGCCAAAATTGGACGCCGATGAGGGGTCAAATTTGCAAACGATGACGTAATTGCGGTCGGTGCTCGTGGCAGGAAAGCTCCGTTATCCTCAATCCCTCGCATTCAAATGATTCGAAGGAGCTCCCATGAAGCAGTACGTCGGGCTGGACGTCTCACAGAGAGAAACCGCTGTGTGCGTCGTCAACGAGACTGGTCAAGTAATCTTCGAAGGAAAAGCCAAGTCTAATCCTGGTGCCTTGACTGACCTGCTTCGCAAACATGCGCCTCATGCCGAGCGTATCGGCTTCGAGACCGGCGCGATGGCGAGTTGGTTATGGCATGAACTCCGCAGGGTTGAGCTTCCCGTGGTCTGCATCGACGCTCGGCATGCGCACGCAGCTTTGTCGGTCCGAATTAACAAGAGCGATCAGAATGATGCGCGAGGCCTTGCCGAACTGGTGCGGCTTGGATGGTATCGAGAGGTCAAAGTCAAAAGTGAGGAAAGCCAGAAGATCCGAGCGATCCTTGTCGCCAGATCTCGGCTAGTGTCCATGCGCCGAGACATCGAGAACCAGGTTCGCAGCTTGATCAAGGAATGTGGATTACTATTCCCTCGCGCGATCGGCCAACAGTTCCGCAACCAGGTCAGCGAACTCTTGGGCGTTGATCATTTGCTTCTCAGCGTGATATCGCCGCTGCTCTCGATCCATGAGAACGTTTGTCAACAACAAGGTAAGTTCGACAACGAGGTCCGCCGATTGGCAAAGCTGGACGAGACGACGCGTCGCCTGATGACAGTCCCGGGGGTCGGCGTCGTGACGGCCCTTACGTTCCGCCACACGATCGATGACCCCTCGCGCTTCCGATCGGCTTCGACGGTCGGCGCTTACCTCGGCCTTACGCCGAGGCGCAGTCAATCCGGCGAAACCGACACCAATGGAAAGATATCTCGATGGGGCGACGGGCTTCTCCGAACTTACTTGTTCGAGGCCGCCACTGTCCTTCTTTATCGAACCAAAAAGTGGTCTTCACTAAAGGCCTGGGGCATGAAGCTCGCCAAGCGGATCGGCATGAAGAAAGCAAAGGTCGCCATCGCCCGAAAGATCGCCGTGTTCTCCACTGCATCTGGGTCGATGGAACATCGTTCGACTGGGGGCAGCCGAAGCCAATCTGATATTTGCTCGCAAGTTCCTGGTCCGGTCCGCCGGACTGGCGATGTCCCGCTGGGACGGTGGTCGTGGTGACCTCGGTCAATCGGCCGGTGGCGGTTCGCCCGCACTCCGCTGCAAACGTTGAGGCGCCCGATCCGGACATCATCATGAGGCGCTCGCGACCTCGGAAAGGACCATGACCCCAGCTACGACATCCACCCCACCCCGCTCAAGCCGCCAACGACATCGATTGCCAATCCCGCTAGGCAATCGTCTCGCCATCCGCCATCGCTCCGTCTCCGCAACTTGACCAGCTCCGACGGAGCAATCGCTACCACCGTGTCACTGGAAGAGAGAAAGAATGGTAGCTTGACAACAAACCGCAATTAAAGGGAAAGGGCCGATTGACAATCGGCCGCGGAGGGCTTTCTCGACCGCGTAGATCTGGGCGATACGCTCGAGGGCCTCGCGGGCAACCGGAGCCGGTGCCGGCGAAGCCTCGCGCTCGATCTTCACAAACTGGCGCCGTAGATGCGACCAGCAGAAGGCGAGCGTACCGGACAGGGCGTCCGCACGCGTCTCTCGGGTCATGGTCTTGTAAGCCTCATAGCCATCGCAATGGATGATGCCGCGGTACTCCTCAAGCAGCCTCAAGCCATGAACGGCGCCGCGGCCCGGTGCATAGGCGTAAACCACGCCAGGTGGTCAGGTCCGGCCCAAGGCCTGTCATCGCGCGAGAGCGCCCAGAAGTAGCCGGTTTTGGTCCTGCCGCGCCCCGGATCCAGCACCGGCGCCGGGGTCTCATCAACACAGAGCTTCGGGGACCCGAGCAGAAGCTCGCGCAGACGATGCCACAAGGGCTTCAATTCCTGGGCGGCGTAGCCGACCCAGAAGGCGAGCGTGGAACGATCAATGGCAATTCCGTGGGTCGCCAGCATCTGCGCCTGGCAGTAGAGAGGCAAATGCCAATGATACTTGGCGTCGATCACATGCGCGACGAGCCGCTCGGCAGGCAATCCACCCCTTATCAGTCGCTCGGGAGCAGCGTGCTGGAGAACGACGCCCTGGCAGGCGCGGCAGGCCAGTTTGGGCCGGCGGGTGACGATTACGCGATACTGCGCCGGTACGACGTCCAGCCTCTGGCTCTCATCGTGACCAATCTCAACGAGATCGCCTTTGCAGGACGGGCAGCAGGTTGCAGCCGGCATCAGCGTTTCAACGATGCGTGGCAAATGCTCCGGCAACTGACCGCGATTGGCCCTGCGCTCGGCAGCTCTCTTCTCGCATGTTTTGGGATTGGCACGATCCTCGGCTGCTTCGAGAGCCGCGACGGCCTGATCGATATCCTCCAGAACAAGCTGTAGCTGATCAGCGTCAAGCTTTTCCGAGGATCTACCGAACTGCGCATCTTTTGCAAGCTTGAGCAACCGCTCGAGTCTCGCGCAGCGCTTCAGCAGAGCTGCGGCAAAGGCACGCAACTCGGCTGGATCGCTCGGCAGCACATCAGGCAAATCACTCATTGGCCCGAGTCTGCCATGCTTCGCGCCCCGATGCAGCGAAGATTTTATGCCCTACGCAAGTGCTTTCGGCTGCGGGATTCGAGGTGCGTGCATGCGTGTCCAATCCATGCCGGCCAGAAGCGCCGACAGCTGCGCGGCGTTCATCCGCATCACACCGTCATCAACCGGCGGCCATTGAAGGCGCCGCCCTCAAGCCGCTTCCAGTACAATCCCAAACGACGATCTTCACCCGATCGGCACGCTTCGCACGGAAGACCACTGCCACGCCCTTCATCGGATCGTGGCCCAGCGTGTCCTTCGCCAAGAGTGCCAAGCCATCCGCGCCCTTCCGGAAGTCTACAGGTCGGGTCGCAACGTAAATCATGAGGCCAGCGGGAGCCGTCAGCATGAACGTGTCCGGCGTAATGCCACAAACACATCACTCAGCACGGCAAGCCCAGGCGTTCCGCGCACCTCCACCCGTGCCCCCAGGAACTCAACCGTAACAGCGGCAGCCTCCGGCGATCCGGAGGGCGCGGCAGCCGCCGGCAGCGACGTCTCCGACACCAAAGGCACGAATGATAGTGTATCCGCCGAAGCCGGCAGCACCAGTTGACCTGAACGCGCCCGGCGCCGCCAGTCATGCACCTGCTGCGGCCGGCAGCCATGGCGGCGTGCGATGTCTGTTACAACCGCACCTGGCTCGAGGCTTTCCGCGACAATCTGTGCCTTCAAATCATCCGGCCACTGCTTTCGGCCTGCGCCAGCATACACTTCGATACGCTGCGTCAACGGTCGTCTTATCTCGTCCGAATGGTCGTCCATTATGAGCACCCTTGCCGAAGATGACTCTTCTAACGGTGCTCCCAAGGCTGCGCACAGACAATCCGAAGGGCCTCGGCGCTACGCTTACGCTACGCAGGCAAGTATTATAGCTTCAGCCCCTAGAATGACGACCAGCTCATCTGGCATTCTAAATCTGTCCTAACCCGGGGAATACCTGCTTGAAGATTTGGGCAGGTACAGCCTGTCCGGTCGGTCGGTGGCACCCGGCTTACACACAGCGCAGGGGTTGAATTCGACCGCCGCCGTCCCTCCCTGCTCGCAAGCCATACGCCACGAGCAGGATTACTCGACTATCGCGCTGTACAGAGGCCGATCAAGTCGCGCTCAGTCCGGTTTGCGTCGACGGCGCCTGATTATCCAATAGGCCGCATATGCAACTGCGGCGAAGGATAGTCCCGCGCCCGCGACGGGTCCAGGTGCGCCCTGTGCCGTCCCCTGACCGACGTAAGTGTAGCTTTGGTCAGGAGGAAAGAACAAAGTGGCAGTGAAATAGACGCCGGCCGGCACCGCTGCGGCCATCGTGAGGAAAATCGCAAGGACCCACCCGGGCAACGTCATATTTCTTCTCCCTTAGTCGTCAGTTAAAAGATAAATATTTAGCGGTATAATAATCGTTTAAATTAAATGTATGTCAATATAGATCTTGGGTAGACGCTGATAGATAATGCGCGCGCGACGATTTGACGCTGGCGCATCAGAGACCCGATTCTGCACGAGAAGTCCGGAAGTTCGTTGTGAATCACGCGGGACGATCTTGAATTTCAGTCCATGGGAGCAGTTCTGCATTGCAACCTAAGCTCTCCGCCACGTCGATGACAGGGGTGATGTGTCGAACGAATCCAAGTTCGCGAAGAAATCTCGACCACAGATAATGAAACACTGTCCAGGCTATCGGTTGTTGCGTGTACACTTCGCCTCGAAACACGACGAACGAGCGATCGGTTCCAGTTGCCAGATGTCGAACGAGATTTCGGTTCGATCCGTCGGGAGTAAGCTTAGCGACCTGCAATTGACATGACGCTCTGGTGGCTCGGATGATCAGAGTGCCAGTCGTAATTTCATTAGTTGCTACGACGCTGAAGTGATTTCTGTCGAGAAATCTAACAATATCCTCCCTGAGCTGGCCTGGATCTTCGGATGGTATCGCAATCTTCCATCCAGTGGCCAGCAACAGGACGGCCGCGATAAACCACTTAAATCGGGCGGAGGAGCTCACGCCTCACCCCCAGCACGCAGAAGCCGACCGTCAGGCCAAAAATGGCTGTGTTCGCGACCGCGGCTCCCCACCAACCATGGAACATGGCGTAGTGCCATTGGCTCAACCCCATAAAGCTTATGCGAGTGACATTCACTGCTACGACGGAGAAGCAAGCCATCAGACACCAGAATAGATCGTAAACAGTTTTCTTGTGGCTGACTAACTGGCTCACAGTCACCCAGCAGAGAAATGCAAGCGATACGTTTGCGAGCGAGGAACAGCCTGGCAGAATGACCAGAACGCCGGAAGCGTCGGCAAACTCGACGACGTCTCCAGTTCGAGGGGTGCGCAATATCCAACCAACGAGTGCGGCGTCGATCCGCAAAATTAGCTCAGCAAAGAAATGAAAGAACAGCCGGCTCCAAAGCATGGGCACGGTAACGGCCAGAAGGATAAGAGCGCCGCGCCGGGACGAGGAGGCATCGGACGTTTTGATGACGTAGAGACTGAGCGCGGTTACAGCCAGCCAGCTGGCTGGACCTACCGGTAGAATGGCGAGCAGCACAAAGGCCGCTCCCAAGACGAGTTCTGAAGAGCGAATCCCAACCGTTCGGTCTTGAAGAACGAAGGAAACTCCAGCGGCACATGATATCCAAACGATTACACTGATCTCAAACGTGCCGAGAAGCGCATCTAGCCATCCAAGTCCATGGACCGATTGAATGACGCGGGATGCGAGGCCACTGGCGCAGCCTACAGCAAATAGTCCTGCGAAGAATCCACCACGAGTCAGGTCCTTCATCAGCGGCGATGCGCAACTACCAAGTATCGGTTTATCCGAAGCAGTCATAATGCAGTGCCTTGTGTCGCTTCAATCTAGCCGTGAAGGGCTCCGACGCCAACCGGAGTGCCATTGAGAACCCATGAGGTCTCTCCAAGAGCTTTGCGCAAGCCGCGGTCCAGCTCGGTCCGGCACTTCGGTGCGTCAGTTCGACCAACCAGCCGCCAAGCGACTGTGGCGTGGGCGCGTTGGCTATTCAAGGCACTGCTGCACACGAGGCTGCACGCAACGGCATTGCCGCATAAGCCTTGCCGCCGCGACATCCGGACTACCCCACTGCCTTGAAGGTCGCGACCTGCATCACCCATGCCGCAGAGCCCTGGAGAGATGCTGTCGCACTGTAGCTACCCGTCGCGGTTACGAACCGGTCCTGGGCAATATCAAGGTCAGGCGTTGTAATGACACGCGTGGTAAAGCCGCTGCCTGCCGCAGTGAACCCACCCGTCGTCGTTCCGGCGCCAAAAATGAGCTCATGGGCGGTGGAGGTTGTAACGGCCCCGGTGCTGGCTGAACTGGTGGTGCCTGACGCCGAGGTGCCGACATCAAAGGGATTGGTGAGGGCGAGACCGCCGTACTCCAGAGCGCGAATGTCCACGTATTGAGTCGCGGTGTTGAAGGTCACTGTTACAGTGTTGGCGCCGGCAGCGGCTTGCTTGATATTCGGGGCGTAGTAGATGGCCTGGCTGATACCGCTGCCTCGCGCTGTCGGGACGGCGAGCTGATAGACATTGCCGGCCGAGTCCGTGACGGACGTGATATTCGATGTCGTGTTATTCCATCCGATCACGAGGATGTTCGTATTCCCTGTCGTCTGCGCGTTCGTGTAGGCGACCGATACCTGGGTCTGGTTGGTTTGCGGGGTGGCGGAAGTCACCTGGACGAATGCTAACGGTGCCGAGGTCGTGACGGCATTATAAGTCGCAGTATAGGTCGCACCACCGACGGGGGCTGTGATGATGTGATCTTGAGTGCCGCTATCCGACCACGATACGAAGTTGTAGGTCGTGCTTCCGACGGTCGCGTTGCGCGCTTCGATCTCATGATTGAAGCCGATCAACGTGTCATAGGTGAACGGCGTCGTGCGCGCGATGCCGTCCAGATACAGTGTTAATCCGGCAGGCGACGTGTTGAAATTGAGATTGACCTTATCGGGGAAGATCGTGACGGATTGGCTCGACTGCAGCCCGCTGGAATCGGTCACGGTCAGCGTTATTCGATACCGCGTGAATCCGCTGAAATCGTGCCCGGAGGTCGGGATCGTGAACGTGCCGCTGGTCACGCCGGTGATAGGAATACCCGGATGAACATGACCTTCGTGGAGGAAGTCGATATTCCAGGTATAGGCACTTGCGGGGAGTGTACCATCTTCGGCATCCGTCGCGGTGCCGCTGAATGTGATCACGTTGCCGGCCCTGAAGGTCGCGCCATCGGTCGGCGCAAGGAGGCTGACAACGGGACTATTACCGACGCTGATTGCGATCGGAGTCGACAGCGTGGAATTGACCCCGTCGGAGACCGTCAGCCGGGCCTGATACGGGCCCGCGACCGTATATGTGTGTGACGGGTTGGCCGCGGTGGAAGTCACGCCGTCACCGAAGTTCCACGAATAGGTGAGAGGCTTTCCTTCCGGATCGGATGAACCGTTGCTGGAGAAGTTGACGGTGAGCGGGCTTGGCCCTTTCGTTGGTGATGCCGAAGCCGTCGCTACCGGGGGCAGATCCGATTGAATGAATTCGATGCGGCGGATTTTGCTTACGCCGAACGTGCCGCTGATATCGGAATAGCCGAGGTCGACATAGTAAAGCGCACCATCGGGGCCTTCGGTCAAGTAGACAATGTCGCCGTAGGGGCCATCTACCGAGCCGTCGGCTGGCTCGAAGTTGAAGACGCCGGTGACGTTTCCGTTGGCATCGAAGGTGAGGCGCTTGATCCAGTTCTGAGTGTAATCCGCGAAAAAGAAGCTGCCCTGATAGCTGCTTGGGAATTGTGTGCCGTGATAGACAAATCCAGCGACGACTGCGGCGTCGCGTCCATTGTGCGGGTAGTAGTAAGCTGGTGCAGTGTAGGCGGGATTCCCGTTCGGAGTTTCTACGTTCGGCCAGCCGTAATTGGCACCCTTCGCTCCGATGTCGAGTTCCTCGATTGCGGTTGAATAGGCGTTTCCGCCGACATCGCCAATGATCAGCCGCCCCGTGGGCGCGTCGTAGTAGGCGCGGAAGGGATTCCGCAGACCAAGCGCCCATACCGCATCGTAGTTCGGTCCGCTGCCATCATAGAACGGATTATCGGTGGGAACGGTGCCGTCCATGTTATATCGCAGGATCTTGCCGCGCGGCTTCGTGAGGTCCTGCGATTCGCCGGCCTGAAAATGCTCCCCGGTCGTGAGCAGGATCTTGCCGTCGTTGCTGAAGTTGATAGCTCCACCGTGGTGTTCGGCATTGGCAATTTCCGTATCCTGATAGATGACGAACTCACTGCCGGGAACGGTGCCCGTCAGCGCTGCGTTCGCTGTGAAGCGCGAGAAGCGATCCACGTTCGGTGTGCCCAGCGTGTAGAAAATGTAGTAGTAATGATTGGTGTTGAAGTTGGGATCGAGTGCAATGTCATAGATGCCTTGCTGTACGCCCGCCGAGCCGATGTTGGTGAGTTGCAGGAAGGGCGTTGGATCTGGCGTGGTATAGGGCGGCGGCAATATCTTCACTGTGCCCGCAAGTTCCACCACCAGCATGCGGCCGTCGGGCAGGAATTTGATCGCGGTAGGTAGATTGAATCCCGTCGCCAGGATTTCGTTCTGGAAAAAGCTGCTGTTAGCGACGTTGACGGTTATCGGTGCTGACAACGTCGCATGTCCGTCTATGTCGGTCGCCATCGCAGCAATAGTGTGCGCGCCGTTGCTTGCCGTCCGCGTGTCCCATACAAGAGCGTATGGATCGGTCGCATCGGGGGAGCCGGTGGCCACATTGTCGATATAGAACTGCACATTGGCGATGCCGGTGTCGTCGGTTGCATCTGCAGTCACATTGACGATGCCGCTAACTTGCGCCCCATTGATTGGGGAATCTATCAAGACCTGCGGTGATCCGGTCGTCGGGTTACCGACGGGCGTCGTCATGTCCGATTGCACTTGGGCCAATGTCAGCGCGCGGTTGTAGATCCGCAGATCGTCGAGCGCTCCCTTGTAGAATTGCGCGGTCGAGGCATCCGCTCCGATGCGCATGGGATTTCCGCGCGCCGTGATCGTTGCCGACAGCGCCTGCGTGTTGACGAGGGTTCCGTTGACGTAGGTCTTGACCTGCGCACCATCGAAGGTGATGGCGAGGTGGGACCACTGGTTGAATGGCAAAGTGGTTCCTCCGGCGGCGACGAGCGCGCCGCTGGACGTCCCAATATAGAAATCGGTCTGATTGCCGCCGCGCAGTTCGAGTCCATATTGGTAGTAAGGCGACGACATAGTCGTATTCCAGAACTTCCCGATCACAACGGAGTCGCCGCTCGCGAGTGCCTGGGGATTGATCCACATCGACAGTGTAAGGGCATTACCGGAGATGTTCGTCGAAGCAGAGTTTGGAATGGAAATGAAGTCGTTGACTCCGTCAAAGCTCGCGGCGCGGCCGTTCTTGCCGGCTATCCAAGCAACGCCGTTGTTGAGTGTCGCTAGGTTCGACTGCCCTGAGGAGTCGCCCGCAGTCGTTCCGGATCCTTCATCGAACGAATAGGCAGCAACCAAACCCGGTGTTTGAGTGTTCGATACCGTGATGCTGACGGGTAGCGAAACGCCGGTGTTTCCGGAGTTATCCCGTGCGCGCGCCGTGATCGTGTGGACGCCATTGGCAAGCGTCGACGAGTCCCAGCTGATGCTGTAGGGCGACGTCGTGTCTTCCCCTCCGCCGACCGCGACATTGTCCACCAGGAAGGTCACGCCAGCCACTCCGACATTATCGGATGCATTGGCACTGATTGTAATCGTACCAGAGACGGTCGCAGATCCCGTCGGCGCGGTGATCGTGGCGGTGGGCAATGTCGTGTCGGGCGTCAGCGTCGTGGCACTGGCCGGCGCGGATTGTCCGGAGAGGTTCGATGCCGCGTCCCTCGCCCGCACGGTATAAGTGTAGGATGTGCCTGGCGACAGGCCGGTATCGCTGAACGTGGTCGTTGTCGGGGTACCAACTTGCGCACCATTGCGGAAGACCTGATAGCCGGTGACCGCAACGTTGTCGGTCGAGGCGTTCCACGAAAGATTGATCTGCGTTGTCGAAGCCGCGGTCGCCACCAGGCCTGTAGGAGTAGATGGCGGCGTAGCGTCCTGGCTGGCAGACGTCGTGAATGTGGCGTTTGAGCCGATCCTTTCGTTTCCGGCAGCGTCGATCGAACGGACGCGGTAATTGTAAGTAGTGTTGGGAGCAAGGCCGGTTAGCGCAACGCTGTGTGCCGTCACCAGGGCCGTATCTAGCGTCGTCGACGATCCGTAACCGGTCGTCAGCCCATACTCGACCCGCGAAGTCGCAGCTTCATTGGTCGTCCATGTGACTCGTGCGGTGCTGCCGGTAATATTCGTTGCCGTCTGCCCGGAGATCGTTGGTGCGGTTGTGTCGAGCACGATGGTATCTGTTGCCGCCGCGGACCAGTTGCCAGCGGCGTCCATGAACTGGACATAGACCGTCTTGGTGCCTCCCGTTGCGTTCGACAACGTCCAGGCCTTAGTCGGGGCGAAAGCTTCCGCCGTCGAATACGAACTCCCGCTGTTCGAGAAGCGCATCTGCTTGACGGAAGTCACTGCATCGGTCGCAGTGAGCGTAAGCGTGACTGAGGTGCTGTTGGTTGCCGCGGCGCCGCCGTTGATTGTCACCGTACCGGTCGGCGCTTGATTATCGACCGTAACGTTGACCGGCGTCGAAGTGGTTATGTTGTTGGCAGCATCGCGTGCCTGCGCGGTCAGCGCATGCGAGCCGTTCGATGCCGTGGTCGTGGTCCATGAGACGCCGTACGGCGAGGTGGTATCCTCCGTACCGAGCAGGGTGTTGCCATCGAGCAAAAACTTGACTCCGGCAACGCCGATGTTGTCCGACGCGCTCGCTGCGAGACTCACGGTGCCGGATACGATCGAGGCGGGAGGCGTGAAGGACACGGTCGGGGCAATCGTGTCTGCCGTTCCGGCGAGGGGAGTTGCCATATCGGTTTGGATCTGATCGGGGGTGAGCGCATGATTGGCGATGCGCACGTCATCGATAAGGCCAGGAAACTCGAATCCTGCACGGCCCGGCCGACTTCCGATATTCACGTTGGCCATTGAATTCTGCTGGGAACTCGTGACCGTGCCGATCAACTGTCCGTTGTCGAGGACGCCATTGAGATAGACGTTCAAAGTTTGGCCAGCGGCGTCATAGACGCCGGCGACGTGATACCAAGTGTTGGGCTGCAACGCCGTCGCGCCGTAGCGGAACATCTGTCCGCCCGAGCTGTTGGTGAGCTTGAATCCGATCGTGCGAGGTCCAGTGTCCGCGGTGATGTCAAGCTGGTATCCGGATTCGCCCCAGGTTCGCTTGGATACAACGGGCGCATCGTCAGCGGGGAACGAGCGGACGTAAACCCACGCACTGAGAGTCATGCTGCCAGTCAGTTGCAGCGCAGTCGGATTCCCGAGATCGACGAAGTCGTTCACGCCGTCGAGTGCGACCGCATTGCCGTATCTTCCGGCTGTGAAGGTCGCACCGTTCGTGAGCGTGCCGACGATGCCGTGACCGGATGCATCTGCCGTTGTGGTGCCCGAGACCTCGTTGAAGGCGTAGCCTGCGGTGATGCCAAGAGGATCCGCGGCGAGCAGCATGCGCGGCTCGAGCGTCTCGATGATCAGCGGCGAATGACTAGCATCGCGTTTGCCATCGACGATCGTCTTGCGATCGCTCCTCGCGCTGCCGTGAATGCTCCGTCGCGCCAGATGGCCGAAAAAGCCCCAGGAACCCGACATCGTTGTCTCCGAATACCACAACCCGAAATCGTGCCAGATCATTTAATGTCTATTTAATGTCCATTTAAATAGTACCATAATGCATCGCCTTCGCTACAGATTTATAAACTTTTTACATAAATAAAATAATATTTACGTGTGCTTCGGGTGGATGCGGGGACCATCATTCAGTCCCGGCGAAGCTGAGAATTCTGTTGAAACGAAGATCTTCGGCGAGGGCGGTCCGTCTGGCTCGCCCGTGAAGACGCTCGGCCGCGTGTTGGCCATAGCTGCGTAATACGCGTCCTAATGCTCCTTGAATTGGCTGCGTTCGTTTCGATTGTTTGCCTAATAACCGAAGAAGCTTCGGATTCATAAAGCGTCTGAAAAGCTCATCATCGAGCGCGACAATCGTTTCGTAGCTACCGGGGTCACCCTGGCGGCCAGCGCGCCCAAAGAGTTGGCGGTCGATGCGGCGGGACTCGTGATATTCGGTTAGGATGACATGCAAGCCGCCTCGGGTCCGGACCGCAGGATGTAGTTGTATGTCGGTGCCCCGGCCCGCCATGTTGGTAGCGACGGTAATGCGGCCCGGTTGACCCGCGCCCGCAATGATCTCGGCTTCGGCGTGGTCCTGTCGCGCGTTAAGAACCACGGATTCGAGTCCCGATCTGCTAAGCAACAGCGAAATTTGCTCAGAGGCTTCAACCGAGCGGGTCCCGACGAGCACGGCGCGACCTTTGCGAACGATATCGTGAACTGAATCGACCACGGCGTCCCATTTGAGGTTGGCCGTCGGAAACAAGCGTGTGCCGGCGTTCGCTCGTCGCAATGGCCGGTTTGTTGGAATCCTTACAACGCGGAGGCCATAGACGCCGTATAGTTCCCCTGCCGGCTCGGTCGCCGTCCCGGACATGCCGCAAAGATGCATGTAGCGCCGAAAGAAGCGTTGATAGGTTATTTGCGCAAGGGTGGTGCGTCGCTCCGTGATGGTGCAATGTTCCTTGGCTTCGATGAGCTGGTGAATGCCGCCTTCCCACGACCGGTCCGGCATGATGCGCCCGGTATACTCGTCGACGATCTGCACCTTGCCATCAGCGACGATATACTGGACGTCCCGTCGGTAGAGATGAAGAGCGGCAAGCGCATGCTGCGCGAGTTCTTCGCGCGCGCGCCGGACCGCCCATAGTCCTGGTAGTCCTGCAGCGAGCTGAGCGATCCGGCTCTCGCCGCGGGCGGTCAGCCGCACCGACTTCTCGTTTTCGCGCGCATGAAAATCCTCGCCGGGCACCAGGCGTCGAGCGAGATCTAGTGCGGCCTCGTACAGGCCGCCGGCGTTCTCGGGCCCTTCTTGCGCCCCGGAGAGGATCAATGGCACGCGCGCCTCATCGATCAGGACGCTGTCAGCCTCGTCTACGATCGCGAAATGCAGACCGCGCAAAAGTGGTGATTGATGGTGGCTAGCAAGTCTGCTGTTGAATATTGTGTCGAGAGCAAGCCGAGAAAGGGCACGGCGGGGGCCGAGCGCGAGCCGATCGCGGAGATAGTCGAACACAAGCTCCTTGTTGGTACAATAGGTGACGTCACTTGCGTAGGCTCTTTGCCGCTCCTGCTGCGACTGCCCGTGCTCGACGAGCCCGACCGTGAGATCGAGCGCATTGCAGATGGGTGCGAGCTGTTCGGCGTCGCGGCGCGCGAGATAGTCGTTGACCGTGATGATATGAACCGGACGGCCCATGAGTGCGGCGGTGATCGCCGGCAGCAGCGCCGTCAAGGTCTTGCCTTCACCGGTTTCCATTTCGGCGACCGCGCCTCCCATCATGGCAGCGCCGCCGAGCAATTGTACCGGAAAGAGACGCATCCCGACGTGACGACGCGCCGCCTCGCGCGCAAGCGCAAACGAACGCGCCATTTGATGCGAGTAGAGGGGAGTTGACAGCAATGATGCGCGCAGCTCCTCCGCAGTATCGCGCAAACGCTGGTTCGTCAGAACAGCGAACTGCGGTTCCAGATCGCCGACCAACCGGGCAAAACGGACGAGGCGGTCACGCGCGATGGCCGGCTGCAGGAGGGGCAAGACCCGGCCCCAAGCGTCGAGCAGGGCAGCATCGAGTCCAATCTCTCGGCGAGCGGCTTGCTCCGCATAGGGTGCGTCCACCGCCACCGAGGCCAAACCGACGAAGTGTCCCTTGCGCTTGAGCATACGGATGCCCTCAGACCTGCAGCTGAGACAGCAGTAATTGTCGCAGACGGCGCCAGATCTGCTGGCCCGGCGGCTCCCAGTTGAAGTTGAAGCGGACGTAGGCGCGGCCGCCGAATGCGGTGGCCGCCGGTGCATTCTCGGGCAGTACAAGATCAATTTGGAAGACACGTTGCAGCGTCTTTATGCCTTCGGGATCGCCAGGGTCGACGGTGAAAGCGCCGCCGCCGGCGCCCCCTAAGGCCCTGCTGGGAAGGACGTCACGGCCTGCCGGTATTTCGCGAATGGACTCAACGGGCAACGTCTCATCAGGGCGCTCTGCGAGTTTAACTTCGGCGCTCTGCAACCGATGGCGAACGAGGTCGATGTCGTCCTGACGGATTGTTGCACGCACGATGCGTGAACCGGGAGTAAGTACGTAGCCGATCTGTTGCCCCTCGCGCAGGAAGCGTCCCGGCAGATCCTCTGGTTTCATAACGGCAAAGGTGCCCTCGCTGCGGCTGCGCACGATGAGGCGCGCGGCGCGATCCGTCGTGCTCGCGAGCTCGGCGCGTACCTGCCCCAATTCCGTCGTGGTGATCTCCGCGCTCGCACGGTCGGTAAAGCGCTCGATCTCAAGCCTCGCCTCGAGTTCGGCGACGCGTGCGCGGAGAATTGAGAGTTCAGCCTGGAGTGTTGATTCCTCGCTTTCGACCAGCGCTTCTCCGGCTGTGACGTTCATGCCCGGACGGACCAGAAACGCGCGCGCGAAGCCGTCGGTTCTCGCGCGTACGATTGCATTCTCCGGCAACCAGACGACGCCTTCCGTCGTGGTATAAGAAGGGACCGGAATTAGGATAAGCATCAACCCGGTGGCCAGAATCATGCCGAAGGTCGCCGCCACGACGCGGCCGCGATTGCGATGAAGGCTCGGGCTCGCTAGCACGAACCACAGGGCCTTGCCGATCGGCAGCGCAACACCTGTTAGCAGGCTCCAGACCGCGATCGAGACGCCGAGGGCGAGATACTGCGAGGCGAGGAACATAGCGATCGCGAGCATCACGACCTGCCGGTAAAGGAAAGCAGTCGGTGCGTATAAAAGGAGCCAGACTCGTTCACCAGCCGTGGCTACGAAATCCTTAGATCCATCCGCTCGAAACGCGTAGCGATTGACAATGTAGCTCCAGTACCGGGTAGCACGCTGCGCCAGGTTCGGGATTTCCAGCAGATCCGCGAGAATGTAGTAGCCGTCATATCGCAGGAGTGGATTGCCGTTGTATACCACGGTCGAGACACCGGCCACGGCCAGTGCGTCGAATGCGAGCGCGCGGACAAGTCCAGCCTCAACGGTAAGCCATACGTAAAGCGCGAGCGCAGCGAAGAACATTTCGAAAATCATTCCGGCCGCGCCGACAAGAGCGCGCCTCCACTTGCTGCGGAATGCCGATGCGGCAGAGGCGTCGACATAGGGCAACGGGGCGAACACCAGGATCATGACTCCTAATTCGGGTACTGTTCCCCCGAACGCCGTGACCGCAAATCCGTGCCCAAATTCATGCAAGGTCTTGAGCAGGAGATACACCAGCGCGAGCGACAGAAGGTTGTCGGTGGCTAGGATTCGGTCGGAGGCGTCGGCTGTTAATTCCTGCCAGTGTTGTGCCGCGAACAGAGGCGCCGGCAACACCACCAATAGCCACAGCAAGGCACCCGGCAACCCAAATAACCATTCTGCAAGCGGCCGGGTATGCTCGAAAAACCTGACCGGATGCCAGAGCGGAATCCGCAGGGCCAGCGGGTAGATCACGTTGCCGAGCCACCTGGAGCGTTTAGCTTTCGCGGCACGTGCGACCAGCGCATTTGCATCCGGAGTCACTTCGGTTTGTAACAGGTCAAAAGCGCTGAGTTCGGCCAACAATTGGATGGCGTCGCTCTGGCTCGGCGCCTCCTCTGCAAGAGCGGATCCGACCTCGTGCCAGATTTGGTCAACCGTTCGCACGCCGTCCATCGCAGCCACGATCATGTAGCCGGCGGGCGACAAGCGGTGCATGCGGCCGGTCGCGTGATCCTGCACGACGTACCAAATGCAGCCCCGATACCGATGTCGGTGCACCGAGGTGTGGTCGCGAAGCTTCGGCCTGCGTTGCGCGACGCGATACCAGGACGAGCTTAGAAACGGGGCTGCGGTCATATTGCCCCTCTCACGGCAGGTACTTCCACGCGGCAAGTCGCAGCCAATCGATGATAGGATGCAGCCAGATCCACGCAATCGGGCGTCGTCCGGAATTGATCTTTGCAACGCCTTCCATCCCGGGGCGCAATGCAAGGCCCGCTTCCGAGAGGCGAGCCTCAATCCGAAAAGCGTTACGCCCTTCCTCGGCGAGCGTAACCGGCGTGATCTTGTTCAGGGTCATCGGCACCGGTTCGCCGGGCCTGCCTGCGAGTGCAACGGTGCCGCTCTGCCCGACTGCCACGAAGCGAACGTCACGTTCGTCGACCTGAACGATCAAACGATAGGAATTGAGCGGCGCCACCTCGAACAGCGTTTTTCCCTTCTCGACGGGAGAACCGAGCATCTGGCTGAGGTCGCCCGAGACGACGACACCGTCGAATGGAGCGAGGATCCGGGTGCGCGCGAGCTTCTCTTCCGCGAGTGCCAACTGCGCCTCCGCCTGCCGGATCTGCGGTTCCAGTACCACGAGGCCGTTGCGATTGTGCTTGGCGAGCGCCTCGCGATCGCGTTGAAGCAGCTTGTCGAGTTCGGCGCGCCACTTCAACCGATCGAGAACGAGATCCCGGTCGTCAAGCTGGGCGAGAAGGTCGCCCTGCCGCACCGTGTCGCCAGCTCGTGCCGGGGCCGCTCGAACAAATCCGTCGAACGGAGCCACAGCTGCGCGCTGCACTTCGGCCTCAAGCACCGATTTCGCGGTGACGCGGTGCTCGCCTTTCGCAAAGACCAAGGTTAGCGCAAGCACTATGACACTGCCGACGCAGAGCTTGAGGGTCGGCCGCCGTGGGCCGAACAGTGCCGCGCATCCGTCGCCGATACCGTCAACCACACGTCCGCCCAAGAGCCGGTTCGCCCGCACTTGCAAAGCGATCTGAGGTCCCAACAGCGCCGCGATCCCCTCTACCAACTTCAGCGTGTCGTCCGTAAAGGGGTCGGCGCGGTGACGTTCGAAAGTGAGAGCGCCGGCCGGTTCTCCATGGGGGCCGGCTAGTATAGCTGACATCGTCGACGAGCCGGACGCCTTTGCTTCCTCCGCCAGTGCCCGATGGGCGATGGCCACGACGCGTCCCATCGTCGGCAATGGCGGATAAACGACGCATCCACGCTGCTCGATCGCCTCTTCCATTGCGCTCTCGATCGCATTGACGAGGCGGCTCTCGCGTTTGAAGCTAGCCGAGAACGAAATCGCGCGCAGGCAGATTGTGCCATTCCGACCAACAATACCTAGCGATACGCGCTCGCACCGCAGGCGGGTTGTCAGCTCATTGACCACCGCGATTGCCATACCGCTCAGCCGCGGCTGCGCGTTCACTGTGACCAGGAGGTCGAGGCACGATGCCGCTCGCGTTACGTCAGACGAGAGATCCTTAGTGTGCCTGGCCCAAGGCAATGCCTCGAGCCAGCCCGCACCCCAGCGCAATTGCTCCGCGACGATCGCCGGGGTGACGAGGGGCTTGGCGGCCGTCGTCGTCAATGCGATGGCTACAGCCGCAATCGGCTCGTTCGTAGTGCCGAGCGGCAGGGCGACTATCAGGGCCACAGGTTGCGCGGGCCTGGAATCAGGACCGACGCGACCCGGAGCAATGACCAAGCGGCGTTCCGCGTAGGCGGTTTCGGCCAGGCGCATGAGATCGCTGGCATCCACATCCCGAGGCGGCCACGTTACCGATAGTAACGGAGCAGTTGAATCCACCCGCCGCAGCAGCAACAGACCCGCTGACACGCCGGCAATACGGCTGCATTGCAGCGCCAACCAGGCCGAAACAAATGTCGCTTCGTTTCCCGCGTTCAGCAATCCTTGCCAGTGCGGCGATGTCGTCGCATCTGCGGGCACCTGCCGCAATTGCGGGGCGGGGCCCCCGCTTGCTCTCAAGTCGGGTTCAGACATGTGTTGTCCACAAGAGCGCCGACCAATGACTTTGGTGGTGTTGTCGGAGGGTGGCAGTCATCTTGCGCCAATCCATCGGCTATATTATTTTTTGAATATGCCATTTTAAGTTAATTAAATCCAATTGATATTATATACAAATAGGGCAGAAGGAATTCGATGGGAACTCGCATGATGCGCCCGATTGAGGGAATTGCCCGCAGAGCTCAGCGGATGAACTACGTCGTTTTGTGCTTGTACCTACCGGTGGGGATCTTGCTTGCCGGTTCCGGTGCAAGGGCAGAGACCCCAGAAATCTCGACGGGGGAGCGGGAATTCAATTGCGTGATCGAGCCGCAACAAACCGTCAAGCTGGCGAGCCCCACAGTCGGCATGATCGCGCGCCTCGATGTTGATCGCGGCGATATCGTTCGGGAGGGCCAGATCATTGGCAAGATCGAAGATGGAGTCGAGGCCGCAACGCTGGCGCTCGCGCGGGCCCGCGCAACCAATGATGCTCCCGTGAAGTCGGCCGAAGCCCGCGCGCAGTTCCTGCGTCAAAAACATGAGCGTTTAAAGGAGCTTCATACAAGGTCCGTCAGTCCACTCGCTTCACTTCAGGAAGCCGAAGCGGAGGTGCAGGTTGCCGAGCAGCAACTCAAGGAGGCGCAACTCAACCGGGAGCTTGCTCGCTTGGAAGTCGCGCACGCCGAAGAGGTTGTGAATCAACGCGCGCTGCGCAGTCCGATCGACGGCGTGGTGGTCGAGCGGCTTCTCGTTCCGGGTGAATATCGAAATGACCAGAGCCCAGTCCTCACCCTCGCACAGATTGATCCGCTGAGGGTCGAAGTGTTCGTGCCCACCGCATATTTTGGTCAGATCCGTGCCGGCAGCAGAGCCAAGGTGCGACCGGAGCTGCCCATCGGGGGCGTCCATATTGCCTCTGTCATCGTTGTCGACCGCGTCCTCGACGCCGCCAGCGGAACGTTCGGGGTGCGTCTGGCCTTGCCAAACCCGCGTTTGGCGCTGCCTGGGGGAATTCGCTGCAAAGTCGCATTCGTGTTGGAGGGCGGCAATCCGGCTCTGATGGCTGGTGACGCGCCATCATCCTTTCAAAAATAGAGTGCGTCGATCATCGCGAGAGCCTGAGCGGTTGATTCTGGTGAGGCCGAAGTGCGGTTTACTAAGTCTCTGCAGGAAAAGGTTCACTTGTATTAATTTAATCGCGCCATTTATTGAATTTGAAATTTAATATGACGCTGAGTTCTGGCGGAAACATCGAGTTCGTCGGCGAGATCGAATGCGATGGCAAGCCCATCGTGGTCGGGGCAGCGGCCCCATTTGGACACGTGTCTTGTAGAATCCTCGTGAGATAATCCACGCGCTCCCGATCTACTCGGACGCCGTCGAACGCGAGAACCGATTGGAGCGGCACCTGATTCTGGAACGGCTCGCCCCCGCCCTACGCGCACAGATTTCCCGTCGCGAGCGCATTACCCACTGATCAAGGGACGCCGGTAGATTGCCGGAGGCGATCGAAAAGGCGCAGCCGTCATGATCGGTCAGTGGGGTCAAATCGGCTGCCTTGACAAACAACGCGACCAACACTCGGCATCGCCGGACTTGAACGTCCAATCCGAGCGTCCGGATCGAACCCCGATTCCAAGGCTTCCATCGCAGGCTGGCGATTTCGACTCGCGTCCCCGCCCTGCGCACAAAATTCGGCGCACAACCGCGGACCGAGTGCGCGGCGCTTCTCTGTTGTAAAAAATATGTTTGCTCATTGCAGCCATTCGCTTGGGGGGCGAAGTCACCGCTACGATTGTCGTCTGACCTATGAGGGGGACGAAGTTGGGGCGAGCGCTCCTTCGGCGCCGTCCGCCCGATAACAGCGCGACGCTCGCGACGTGAACACAACCGTCGGTGATAGGATGGCATAACCGCGTAAGAGCAGCAGCGCTCCCGGAGAGAAGCAACCGACGCGCATTTGAACCTGCTTCTCCGCCGGCGGGCCGAGCGTTTTAGTCGGAGGCGCGATAATCGCGTCGTTATTTTTATTGCCAATTATATAAATTAAATATATTTAAAATGGGCGAATTAATCGCGCAGTTCTGCCCATAGCCTGGCTGCGACTGGATCCGAACCTCAATAGGGCTCGGCAGATGTATCGAGTCTCCGGCTCCGTCTTGGTTATAGCGATCGCCATGATGGCCGGAGGTACTCCATGGGCGGGGGCAGGACGCTTGGCGATGCCTACGCCTCCTCAAGCGGCACTAGGGCGCATCGAACTTGGACGGCCCACACTTCCGCCTCTGACGTACACGATGTTCTGCCTGCGCTACGAGGCCGAGTGCCGCTCGCGGCGGGGCTTCCGCGGCGGTCCAGTTCGGCTGACGGAGGAACGGTGGGCGGATCTCTTAGAGGTCAATGGTCTGGTCAACTTGTCCATTGTGCCTGCGCCCAACAATCTCGGCTTAGACGGCGAGGCGTGGAGCATCAATCCCGATCGCGGGGACTGCAATGATTACGCTGTAAGCAAACGTCACGAACTCCTTCAGCGTGGCTGGCCGGCGCGGGCCTTGCTCCTGAGCGAGGTCATCGTCAGTTCTGGAGAGCATCATTTGGTGCTGCTCGTGCGCACCCGGAGCGGCGATCTCGTGCTCGACAATCTTGCTTCAGAGATCAAGCTGTGGTCGCGGGTCCCCTATCGTTGGGTTCGTGTACAAATGCCGAGCAGCAATCAGCTGTGGTCGACGATCGACCGCAAAAAGGTATAAATTTGGCCGAGCCAGCACAACGCAATCACCATTTCCTTTCCACGACCAGTAACCTGTCGCGAAAGGCGCGGAACCTTTCGTCGGGACCGACCAGGAGCCCGATCAGGCACACGGCCGGGTGACCACTACGAACCGACCGTTCGATCGGCCAGTCCCATCGAGCGCCGGGTTGAGTGTGAGCTCGGTCGAGGCCTTCGGGTAGGAGGAGCGGGGGCGGCAAGCACCTCGAAGTCTCCCGGTATGGCGTTTGCCGAGAGGACTTGGGTCATATTGAAGGGGAAATTCATCTCAACGTTGCTCTTGTTCCAAGCTCCGAACAGCGA
The DNA here is from genome assembly GCF_023073835.1 of Bradyrhizobium sp. 153. NCBI lineage: Bacteria > Pseudomonadati > Pseudomonadota > Alphaproteobacteria > Hyphomicrobiales > Nitrobacteraceae > Bradyrhizobium > Bradyrhizobium sp. 153. Next base: position 20,935 of record NZ_JADPKH010000126.1, read on the forward strand.
GCTTGATCGCGTCTGTCGACCTGCCCGCTGGCGTCGTTCCGGCTTCCAGCCCATAGCTCGTTCGCGACCGGTCGCGGTGAGATCTGGAGGTCCGCCCACCAAGGCGTCTTGTTACCATTGCGGTGCAGGTCTTCATCTTGACGATGCGTACGGTGAATTCGTCGCTGACCTTGCGGGCGAACTTGACCCGGCTAGCGTCGGACGGAAGCTGTTTGCAGACCAGGAAGGCCTGAGCGCGAAGGAAGAGCGATCGGCCTTGCTGTGCTTGCGCGATTCTTGGCGAAGGCGAGTCCAGCCTCAGCGCTCAAACTGGGTGGACGCTTTTCGCACCGGCCTGCCAAGGTTCAAGAGGAGGACTATTCTCGGTTGGCCATGAGTCTGAGCGGCAGCTTTTTTGCCTTTGATCTGGTTGGCGGCTGCGGGGCGCCGCCTCCTGAAGCGAGTCCTTCAGTCGCAGGCGGCCGAAACTAGGAGACCGGCGCCGGTACCGCCGAGCTGCGCGTCCTAAGCTGCGTAGGGGCCCTACGTTCCGGGCTTCTTCAAACCGCCGCGCATGGCCGAGAAGTTTAAGGTGGTGGGATGAAGGGTCTCGCCGGCCCGCCGACGGTGAACCTTGCCGCGGCCGATCTCAATTTCCTCGTCTTCCTCGGCGATCGCCGCCAGATCCAACAACGTCCCAGCCTTGCCGGTCTCGAGCAGGTAGCCGCTGAGATCGTTCAGGTGAACGCGTTGCATGACGACGGTGATGACGCCCTATCGTCTAACCGCGACCTGAGCGTGTTGGAGAACCACAGGTTGATGGCGTCCGGCTTTTGCGGATCATCGATAATGAAAATATCGCCGCCTGGGCGCTGTCCGCATCGTTTGGTCCAGGAAGGATGCAATTCGGCGATTGTCATCTCGCCGGGCGCTTGAAGGAATTCGCGGTGTTTGATGTTGCCGCGACCGACTGTCTATTTGATCGAGACGTTGTACGGAGGATCCGCAAAACACCATCGCTACTTGTTCTCCGACCCTCAGCGCGGGCTAGATGTAAGCGCTTAGCCGGAGCCCTTGGTTCGGGATCGGGATAGCTGTGCGAAGAAGCCTCCGGGTTGGACGGAGGTTTGAGATGGGATTGGACAGCAAAAA
>NZ_JADPKH010000112.1:0-862 GCF_023073835.1 Bradyrhizobium sp. 153
TTCAATTACCCACAAATTCTCCTCCGACCATGACACCTAGCGCTATGTCGGTGAGGCGTGACAGCCCGCGCCACATGACGGTCTTGCCGGGTGGCGGATCGCTGGCGCGGGCGAGATAACCGCCGAGCCGGGCGACTTTGATCAAATAGTGCGAGAGCGTTTTCCGTCTTGCTTTTGGTCTGTCGTTGACGAGGCGATCGAGCACGCCGATTTCAGTCGCGGTCAACGCGAGGGTTGGCGGCGCGTCTGGAGCCGAACGGTTGAGCATCGTCATCCAAAAGACCCGCCAACTCAGGATGCAAAAGAGCGAGATCAGATTGGTCAGACGCTGGGCGGTCCTGAGCTTTGACTCCTCAGCTTTGCAGCCTGATTTGAGGATCTTGTGGAACACCTCGATCTTCCATCTCAAAGCATACCATTCGAGCTTCTCAATGGCGTCGGTGCGGGAGCTAACAGGTAGATTTGTGATCAGCTTCCACTCGATTTTCTTTCTATTCTTCGGCGTCACGCGTTCTTCGGCATGGATCACCGTCAGGGTCAGCGCTGGATAGCGCTTCTGCTTTCCGATCGGCGGCAAGACGCGAAGCTTGCGATATCTGATCTCGAGAACGGCTTCATCGGGATCGCCGTTGTTGTTTCTGACGTTGAGGCGATGCCGTCCTTTGACGGCAACCTCGTCCATTTCGTCGGCGATCGTGTGATTTCCATCTCCGGCCAAACGGTTAACGCAAGTCCTAATCACGAAATGCGTTCCAGCTTCCCGGGCCGCGCAGAACAGCTCATAGATGTCGCTCTCGCGATCACCGATATGGATGCACCGCCCGGATCGCCCAGCAGCTCTGTGGATTGACGGACATTGTCC
>NZ_JADPKH010000096.1:0-21954 GCF_023073835.1 Bradyrhizobium sp. 153
GCCGGAGCAGCGTCGCCACTCCCAAGTCCGCATGCACCCATGGACCACGTTTTTTAACGGGGATTCTGCCTCCAATAAGCTGACGGCCGCTACCCTCCTAGCCAAGAAGATAGCACAAGGCTGTTTCTACCCCGCGCAGGCGCGCCACAACGCTGGACAGTTTTTTAGGATATCCCGCTCAGCCTTCAACTTGGCGACCTCACGGCGCAACCGCTCGATCTCCTGCTGCTCCGGTTTCATCTGCCCCTGGCCGGGAAAGGCCTGCACCGGATCGGAGCCGAACTCTTTCACCCATTTGCGCAGAACGTTCTCATGAACGTCCAGGTCGCGACCGGCTTGCGCCACCGATACCCCACGTTCCCTGACCAGCTTGACCGCCTCGACCTTGAACTCGCGACTGAACTTCCGTCTCTTCATCGCCCACCTCCGGCTTCATGAAACACCTAATCCTGGTGTCCATCAAACCGGCAGCAGCTCAGTTTAAATGGATTTACTTTGCTTGATTAATATTTAAACTAAGGGGATTCTGATGGTTAAATTGATTGTCGCTGTCGCTTTCATAATGAGTGTAACGGCCGCTCAAGCGCAGCAAGGCACCGCACCCAAGGCCGCGCCAAACCAAGCAAAACTCGAAAAATGCAGGCAGCTTGCAAAAGAACGCGGCTTTGGTTCCGGAATGGAGAACGCCAAAGGCGGTAACAACATGCGGTCTTTCGTAGTGGCCTGCATGCAAGGGAAGCAAAGCTAGACGCTCTGAATCTCGCTGTGTACTGGAGTCAGCTCAATCCGCGAGCCTATATCCATCTGCGAAACAGCGACGCTTCACATTTAGGCATCGATTGCCTCACGTTTGTCATGGCGTTTTCGCTTCGGCAGCGCAAGATAGAAGCGCTCATATAACTGGCTGCAGGCCGACGCGATGATCAGACAAGCTGTCCGCATGCTGGCTACGATGTATTGCGTTTGCACCCAACCAGCCCATTCAAGTATCGAGACCCTGGAGGTCGTGCCTCCCCTTTCCTTCCCGCTGATCTGCATCCAGTATCCTGAAGAATCTCAGGAACAACCCGACCGACGGATAACGAACTTCCAATCTCGAGGGCAGCGCTGGCGGGAGCTCAACCAAATCAACTCGACCGTCATTGTGCCAAAGAAACAGGTGGCCAGTCAGCTTGATCACGACTGGCAGATCTTTCCTTTTGATGGAAACTGCAGCGACTATGCCGTCACAAAACGCCATTTGCTGCTTCGCGCCGGCTGGCCAAGTTCATCGCTTCTTCTCGCGGAGGTGATCATCCGCGCAAGCGGAGAACATCATCTTGTCCTGCTTGCACGAGAAGGAAGGAGTGTCTTCGTTCTCGACAATCTGAGCACGATCGTCATCGAACTGAACGAAGCCTTGGACAAGTACGTTCTTGTGCGCACAGAGTCGGATCGGGCTCCCCGGCGCTGGGTGCGCACGCTTGCGGCGTTTTAATGGCGGGGCTCGGCTCTCGATCTCAGCGGCTGCGTTTGCGGGTTGCGCTCTCAGTCGCCGAAGATGTGTGGCCGCTTGGGGCCAAGCCCCGACCCAAAGCCATCCTCCTCGGGCCGTTAACATTAGCAGGTAAACAGCCCAAGATTGCTGAGCGTTCGCTAGCAACGAGGCAAGCTTTTGGGTAAGAACATCTGCCAAATTAGACGAGATTTGCATGACCAAAAAAAGCGAGCACTAATCACGGGCGTTACGGGGCAGGACGGCGCCTATCTCGCTGAATGGCTTCTTGCGAAAGGCTATGAAGTCCACGGCATCAAGCGGCGAACCTCGCTGTTCAACACCGATCGCATCGACCACCTCTATCTCGATCCGCACGAGCCCGACCCGCCGTTTCGGCTCCACTACGGCGACCTGACGGACTCCTCCAGCCTCATCAGGATTGTCGGCCAGGTGCAGCCAGACGAGATCTACAATCTCGCTGCCCAGAGCCATGTGGCCGTTTCATTTGAGGAACCCGAATACACGGCCAACTCCGACGGCCTGGGCACTCTGCGGATTCTCGAAGCTATGCGGATCATCGGCTTGGAGAAGAAGGCGCGCTTCTACCAGGCCTCGACGTCCGAACTCTATGGGTTGGTCCAGGAGATCCCTCAGAAAGAAACCACGCCTTTCTATCCGCGCTCACCGTACGCGGTTGCTAAACTTTACGCCTACTGGATTACAGTGAACTATCGCGAAGCCTATGGGATGTATGCTTGCAACGGCATCCTGTTCAATCACGAGTCTCCCGTCCGGGGCGAGACGTTCGTGACCCGCAAAATAACCAGGGCGCTAGCGCGACTCCATTTGGGATTGCAGGAACGCTTATACCTCGGAAACCTCGATGCGCTGCGCGACTGGGGCCACGCCCGCGACTATGTGGAAATGCAGTGGCTGATGCTGCAGCAGGAGACGCGGACGATTTCGTCATCGCCACCGGCGTGCAGCACTCGGTGAGAGAATTCGTGGACGTGGCAGCCAGCGAAGTTGGAATGCGTATCCGCTGGGAAGGCACGGGAGTGGACGAAAAGGGATACGATACCAAAACTGGGAAGTGCATTGTCTCTGTGGATCCACGGTATTTCCGCCCGACCGAAGTCGCCACCCTTCTAGGTGACCCCACCAAGGCAAAACAGAAGCTCGGCTGGGAGCCAAAAACTTCATTCGAGAGCCTGGTTGGGGAGATGATGAAGGAAGATGTTGAATCGGCGAAGCGGGACGAACTGATCAAGCAGCACGGCTTCCGCTACTTCGCGCGACACGAATAGCCTGTCGGTAGGTCGTCATCGCGATTGATGAGAAGCAAGTAAGCGCTCTCGCGGCGCTTACTGTTGGCTGCTTTTGCCCAAGCGACGTCATCGCGGTGTCATCCCTCTTTAGGCAAGCGAACCGCATCTTCCACCGGCAGTGGGGCATGAGGCGTTAGAGACCGGACCGACGTCTCGCTGCTCTTGCCAAGACCCCAAGGTTTCCAAGGAGATGTCTTGCCGCTATCGCCGCACTCTTGCCTTCGGTGACTTCCTGGAGCTTATACTCAAAGTAGTCGGGCAAGACGCGATCCAGATCGAAGGGGTTGGTTAGCGACGAATAACCTTCGGGGCAACAATCGCCGCGACAAAAAACGAGAAGGTTCTGTCGATACCAGGGCCGAATTCGGCTGTCGTCATATATTTGCGGTCGGACGCAATCGAAGGCGCTGTAACCATGGCCGCTGAAACGTTCTGCCCAGTAGGATGGCCACTGCTCCTTCAGGTGGTTTCTGCCGCCTTGCCCTTTGACTGCAGCAGAGAACAGTACGATTGGTGCAGCGGCCACGAGCGCGGAAACGAACTCGTTCGCGCTACTCTCGGGCAAATGCTCGGCCACCTCTAACGAATACGCCAAATCGAATTTCGGTGATGGATCGAAGGTCCATGGATTTGAACCTTTCCGACGGAATTTTGAGTTGATCACGAGGCACATAGTCGCCGTCAATTCCGAGATAATCGCTCACACCGTTCGTAGCGAATTCGTTCAGCCAGGCGCCGACACCGCAGCCGACGTCAACGACCGAATTGACTTTGAAAATTCGAAGTACCAGTGGGACGATCACCGACGCAGGTTTGAAAGACCCGCCTGACTGCTCCTTGAAGAACTGCGCACCGTAATGCCATATCGAACACCCAACCCTCCGGACAACCAAGGCTGCGCCATGTCGGCGCATAACGTCAAGCCCGTCACTCATTGGAGTTTGCAGCAAAAATTTGACCTGTGCGATCGAGTTCCGCACTGCAACATTTGTGGTACACGACCTCGGCTCGCAGATCGCCCTCTCAACTTCGCGCGCTGCAATGACGCGGGCTCTATCGCGGCAATACTGCCGGAAAAGGCCTTCCTTCTTTCTTCAATTGATCTTTCACCGACTTTGAAGCACGTGGGCAACATCGCGTACTTCGTTGAATGCGTCGCCGCTTTGCCGCCATTGTTTCCAACGGAACACTGGCGTGCTTAGCACAGAGCGGGTTGACCTCCCCTCATGTGGAGGTCAAATGGCCGGGTGGGCTGTTCAGGCGACAAGCACAGGCGAACTCATTATGCTCACGGCGCCGCTACGCTTTGCCGGCCGATTGCGCCGCTACATTTCCCGCCGCCTTTACGGCGATCCCGACTCCTATCTTGAATTATGTTCCGGCGTGATTCATGTCGGGGCAAATGACCTCTATGCCTGACACAAGCTCAAGGTGGCGTGGATAGAACCTGTCCCGGAGCAATTTGAAATGCTTCGACAAAACATCCGTTCGCTGCCTGACCAGCGGGCAATCAACGCGTTGATCGCCGATACTGATGGCAAGCCCTATACTTTCCATGTCTCCAACAATGATGGCCTGTCATCGTCCATTCTTGATTTGCATGACCACAAGGACATTTGGCCGGATGTGCACTTCGTCCGCGACATAACGATTCGTTCTTCGACGTTGAAAACGGCTCTTGAAATGTGGCAGGTCGATCCCGGGCAATACAATGCTCTCGTGTTGGACACCCAGGGCTCGGAGTTGCTGGTTCTGCGGGGTGCGCAAGAAATCTTGCGGCAATTCAGATTCATCAAGGCCGAAGCGGCGGACTTCGAGTCATACCGGAATTGTGCGACCGTTGATCAAATACGCTCGTATCTGAAAGCTTTTGGCTTTCAGGTGAGACGCGAGGACCGGTTTGCGAAACGTGCATCTGGTAGCGCCTACTTCGACATTGTTCGAACGCGTCTGAGGCTGAGGTCATGACGCCAACCTGCCGGCTTTGGTCCGAGCGGATATTATCTGCTGATTACTTCTCCGCGCCTGGCGGGTCAGGCCCGACTTCTCCTTCGCGCATCCGCCGACACTAGCCCCTGCCTCGCCGCCGCCCCACGAACAGCCGAAAACGGACAAACTCCGGAACGAAATGCGTGGTACTGATTGTTCGCGCGTTTCTAGATGCAATGTGCACAGCAATAGACATGCAGCCCGTATCGCGAGCGGCGACCCATTTCAGAGCTGATGTCGAGGGGCTGAGGGCGATCGCAGTTCTATCGGTGGTCGCCTTTCATTACGGAGTTCCGGGCTTAACCGGCGGATTTGTCGGTGTAGACGTGTTCTTCGTCATATCCGGCTTCCTGATCACGCAACTTCTGCTTCGGGAGATAGCCGCGACCGGGAAAGTCGATTTGCTTAGCTTCTATGGTCGCAGGGCTAAGAGACTCTTGCCTGCCGCCTTGGCGGTCACGCTAGCGACCTTGATGATTGGATACTTCGTGTTGGCGCCGTTTGAGCAGAAGGAGATGGCCAAGTCGGCCGTAGCTTCAGCGCTGTATGCCGCCAATGTTTGGCTCCTCCGCCAATCCATGAACTATTTCGCCCCCGAAAGTTCGCTCAATCCCTTCCTTCATACGTGGTCGCTTTCAGTCGAGGAACAATTTTACTTGGTCTGGCCCGCGTTTGTCCTCATTGTCGGTCGTTCCAGCCAAAAGATCATCCTGCTAGCTTTGCTGATCGTAGTGTTCGGATCGTTCGCTGGCTGCATCTACCTGACCTACGGCAAGCAAGCTTGGGCGTTCTATCTCGCGCCCCCTCGGGCGTGGGAGTTTGGAGCAGGAGCTCTGATCGCAACAAGACCCTTCGAGCGCTGGGCAAAGCAGCCAGGCTCGAGTTCAATCGTTGGATGGTTGTCATTCGCACTTCTCATCCTGTCATTCTTTGTTATCGACGGCTTCATGGCGTTCCCGGGAGTCGTTGCCGTTGTTCCGGTGGCAGCTACGGCACTGCTGCTGCTCACGGGGAACAATCCTGCTGGACCGTCGGCTTTGCTCAGGACGCATCCGTTTCAGTTCTTCGGTGCCCGGTCCTACGCCATTTACCTCTGGCATTGGCCGATTGCAGTTCTTGGTACGGTAGTTGTTGGCGGTACTGCACTGGCCCATTGCCTTTTCTTCGTGATGACAGTCGTTCTCTCCTCGCTCAGCCTCGCCTGGCTCGAATACCCCATCAGAGCTAGTCACTGGCTGGCACAACGATCTGTACGATCAATTGCCATAGGCGGTGCCGTTACGTTAACCGCCACAGTTGCCGGCATCCTTTCGTTCGCCATTGCGCAGTACGTCACGAATGCCGCGCAAGCGAAGATAGTTGCCTCAACCTCCAAGTATTCACTTGCGAGCGAGAGTGGTTGTCTGGCTGGGTTCACCACACAAAGTCCCATCCGCTGCGTGTTCGGCCCATCCAACTATACAAAGACAATTGTGCTGTTGGGAGATTCTCACGCCGATCAATGGACGACCGCGCTTACAGCCATTGCCGAACAGAGAGGATGGCGGCTTATCACTTATCTTAGGGCCTCCTGTCCTATCGCTGATATTCCCGTTTCCGAGGTCTACAGTTTGCGACTTCGTCGGCTTTCGCCCCAGTGCGCGAGCTGGCGCGAGCAGGCAATCGCGATGATAAAAACTCAAGATAGCCCGGACGCGATACTGTTGGCGCAGTTTTCGAGCGGAAACGTCAAGGGACCATTCACCAATCTGGGACCTCACGCAGTGAGCATTGAGACCTGGGAGCGTGGATTATTTGGAGCGCTCAAGGAACTCGAACCGGTCAACGCCAAGCTCATTGTGATCCGCGACAATCCCACTCCTTACCACCCGGTCGGCAATTGTCTTGCTCGGGCGGAATGGCGGCGCTTACCATTTAGCACCTGCAGTCGCAGTCTTTCGCTCACTACAAGCAACGAAGTGTTCGAAGCAGAGCAACGTGCCGTCTCGTCTGTCAACCACGCGCGCATGATCGACCTAACATCGTCGATCTGCACAGGCTTGGTATGTCCGGCCATTCGCGACGGCGTCGTTGTCTATAGAGACGCGAACCATCTCACAGTCGATTTCACACTAGTGCTTATGGATCGTCTCGCCGCAGAACTAACAGCCGCCCTCTGAGGAAGATCCTGTCGGTCAAGCATCGCAGCGAGCGAGATTCGGGTATGAGCGCTCATCGCGGCGCTTACTTCAGGCTAGTCTCGGTCGACAAAGCTATCGCAGCGCAGCTGGTTGAGGCCAGGGCCCCTCATGGCACAGGAACCGCATCCTCCACCGGCAATGCAACGTTGTCGTTAGCGCCTGCCGAGCCGCTTTCCTCTTTCCCAGTTGAGTTGGGCTCGCCTGCAATGCTTCCGCCCACCGCCGAACGATGGTCCGCCGATCCCATCGCTCGAGGGCGCGCTTTCGTCCTTCATCGCCGTAACGCCGGCGGAGTGCGGGCGACTCACTGAGCTGGCAGACCGCAACTTCCAGAGCGGACAAATCTCCCGGCGGAATCACGAGACCGGCGCCGGTCACTTCCGCCGCCAGCCCCGTACCTTCTTCGGCCATCGCTATGACCGGCCGCGCGGACGCGAAGATCGCACCAAGTTTCGAGGGCAACACCAGATCGGCCGCCTCGGCCTTCTGCGGAATGAGATGAAAATCGGCCGTCGCCATCAATTCGTTGAAGCTCTCGTTGGGCTGAAGTCCAAAAAAATGGACGTTGGAATGTCCGGCGCCCATCTGCTCGAGTCTCGCTTTGTGCGGCCCCTCGCCGGTGAGAATAAAGTGAACATTTGGATGGCTTTGCTCCAAGCTGACCGCAGCCTCTATTACGAGATCGAGCCCCTGCTTATTCGACATCGTTCCAGAGTAGAGCGCAATAATATCGCCCTCGCCAAGGTTTAGCTGCCGGCGGTATTTTGTCATTCGTGATCCGGGGCAGACCGCGCTGGTATCAATCCAGTTTCTGACCTCAAGCGCTTTGTTGGGCGCTAGCCCCTTGATTACCAGGCGCAGCAGCATCGCCTCAGAAATAGTTGAGACGCGATCGAAGGATTTGAGGATTGCAGCTTCCGTTCTCAACATCCACTTGCGTAGTGAATGGTTGCGCAGGAGACCAAGATCATAGGCCGCGTCCACCTCGAAGTCCTGCACATGAAGCCATGATTTGGCACCGACGCGACGAGCGACGAACGAGACGAAGGCAGCCGACATCAGCGATGGCGCGACAGCGATCATAACGTCTGGTCGCCAGCATAGCGCCTCGAAGAGGACCGGCCCCGCGCTCGTGAGCGCGAACGAACCGTGAGGGACCAGCCGTTTAAACTAGCGCCGGAGGGATGTCCGGGCACGTAAATCGGCGCACGTGTTACTCGAACGCCGTTGACATCTCTCGATCTGAAGTACGACGAGTTGAACGCCGGGGGGATCTTCCAGGCCGGATAATAGGGAGGCGCCGTAATGACTTTGACTTCATGACCTTCGGCAGCCAAACTTTCGCAGAGTTCGGCGTTGTATTTCGCCACGCCGATCAGATCTGGGGCATAGTTGATGCCGACCAAGAGAACACGCATTAAGCCCCGCCCAAGTCAAAGTTCAGAATAAAAAGCTTTGTTGTAGTCTAAGTAGTCTACTCAGCGCGTTGCGCTGACTTCCAGATGACGTCCGTAGCCTTCCAAGAAATCTGCGTATGCGGCCGCGAGACCGGCCTGCAAAGCGACGTTCGGTCGCCAACCAAGCTCTCGAATTCTCGAACTATCCAGCAGCTTGCGGGGCGTTCCGTCAGGCTTGGAGGTATCGAACGCGAGCTTGCCTCGATAGCCCACGACTTCCGCTACGGCCGCCGCAAAGTCTGCGATCGATAACTCATCACCACTACCGACGTTTATCGGCAGGTCGCTCGAATAATTCTTCAGAAGGAAACGCAGGCATCGGCGAAATCATCGACGTTGAGAAACTCGCGAAGTGGCGTACCGGTGCCCCATACGGAGACGCTTGGCGCATTGGCGATCTTGGCTTCGTGGAAGCGCCGGATCAGCGCTGCAGGGACGTGACTATGGTCCGGATGATAATTGTCGCCGCGGCCGTAGAGATTGGTCGGCATCACCGAGATGAAATCATCGCCATACTGCCGACGATATGCCTGGCACATCTTGAGGCCGGCAATCTTGGCGATCGCATACCACTCGTTGGTCGGCTCAAGCGGTCCCGTCAGCAATTCGCTTTCGGCGATCGGCTGCTTGGCGTGCTTGGGATAGATACAGGATGAGCCGAGGAACAACAGGCGCTGCACGCCAACCGTGTGACTTGCGCGGATGACGTTCAACTCCACGGCAAGATTGTCGCAGAGAAAGTCGACCGGGAAACTGTTGTTGGCTGCGATACCGCCGACCTTTGCAGCGGCGTGCACCACAACGTCGGGACGATTGGCCTCGAGCCATCTGAGCGTGGGCTCTTCTTTCGTGAGGTCCAGCTCACGCCGATGGGCAACCAGCAGGGTACAATTCTCTGATGCAAGCCTTCGGACGAAGCTGATCCGACCATGCCGCGGTAACCCGCGACAAAGACACGTTTGCCCGTAAGATCGTAGGTTGAAGCCCCTGTCATCGTATCCTCTAGCAGCGGTCGATTGGCCGGATCACCACTCTCAGGAGATCCAGCCACCGCCGCCTTACGCAATCACGCTGCCGATGCAGCCCCGCCGTCAGGTAACACAATCTTCACCATGCGAAAGCCTATCCCGGCCCGACAAAGATATTCATGGTGAACCTGCGCTGCGCGCACAAAAGAGCAGCACTCTCCGAAACAAAAATGAGCAAGGCAGCCACATGAGCTGTGCGGCTGCCTTTAAATCTTTGAAAGAAACGGCGGCCGCCGCTCCTTCAGCCCAAGCTCAATATGCCCGACGTAGGACAGGACCGACAGGCGCGCAAACGCGGTCCATGTACCAGCCATAAGGCGTCTCGACCCGCACCAAGGGGCAACGGCGCACCGGCACATAGCGGTATGGGTACGGCTGCGCCCAGAACGTAACAGGCGTCGCCTGGCTATCGCCCGTGAGCAGGGCTGCCGGTGCGGGCATCTGCATCGCGGCGCTTGCTCCGCTCGCTGCGCCGAGGGAAACAATCGCGGCCAAAAGACCTGCTCGCATCAACGTCTTAAACATCCCAAAAAGCTCCTCGCCCCTACGGATTTGATCCCCGCCCCGCGCCCGCCAGACCCCGCCAACCGACTTCACGGGTCGTAAACCACTCCGCGACTAGCCCAAATAGTGAACCGAACTTTACCAAGGCCATCGGTAGAAATGCAACCGATGCCACGGTGGCCCAAGGCCGTTTGGGTCGATATGGCGCACAGGTGTGGCTTCTTGGTCCTACTTTTCCTCGCTCCAGGCACCCGGGGCAGCGAGGTCGGGTGAACGGCGGTACACATCCCGAAGGAACTGGTAGTTGACCGTCTGAGCCAGTGGCACGTCTTCCTCGCCGAGCTTGGCGAAAATGAGAATATCCCGGAGCGTCCGCCAGCGGCTTTCGTCGTAATCGCCAATACGACCGCCCGTCGGCAACACCAACGGCCGCTGCTGCTGCAGCTCGAATTTCAGCCGCTGAGGGCTCAGCCTGGCCGGGCCGGCGCCGGCGAGAACGGGCACGCTCCGTGCATAGTCCGCATAGGCAAATTGCCATCCTCGAATGAGACCCTGAAGGGCGTCGGCGATCACGGACGGCTGGTCATGGACGAGATCATTGCTCGCGAAGTAGACCTGGCCTGGGACATGGATGCCGTAGTCTTGCGGCTTGATGACATTCAGCTTCACGAAAGTCGCACTGGAGGGATCGGGTTGCTTGTCGATTGCGGTGATGATCGCATCCACCTCTCCGGCCCTCAGAGCCTCGAAGCTATCGCGGTCGGGCACCTTGGTGATCTGGCTTCGGGGAAGCCCGAGCTGCGCCATCATCGCATCAAACACGACGTCTCCCTCACTCGCCCTGCGGTATCCGACCCGCTTTCCGACGGGAGGCCAAAGGCGCATCGTTCTGGGAAAGCTTTGCTAGCTTTAGAGGAAACAATCGATCGGATAGATCTTCACATCAACGTTGAGGCGGCTATTCCGGCTCTGCGCCCGAAAGGCGTAGAATAGCCCAAGATTGTCACGCCCCGGATCGAGTTTTATTCCAGGGGTTAATTCATCGGGCGGGACCGGGACGCCTATATGCCGGCTGACGGCGGAAATCTCGATCCGTCCCTCCCCTTCACCAAAATGGCCGCCGAGCTGGGTCACGGTGACCTTGGGCAGGCCCCGCCGCTGATGGCAGACCTCCTCCTCCCATAGCTTGGTCTGCTGGACCAGCGGTTTGCGCGAGCTGTCTGGGACAACGATATCCGGGAACGACGGGCGCAGCATCCCGAAGAACCTGCTCTCCTTGGAGTTCGCCGACAGCCGGACAGTGAACGAAAGCTCCCCCTTAGCCCCGCGAAGGCGCGACAACATCGGCGCATCAGGTTCGGCGGAGACCATCACGTCGATGCGATGGCGAACGCCGAGCTCCCCTGCAGCAAGGACCTTCCCGACCGGTGCAAGCCCGACGGCAGCAGCGACGAGAGCCAGAAGATGCCAGAATGCTCGAAAGCGCATGAAACCCCCTGCAACACTGCGGGGTGACCTATCGGCGCGCCGCGCTCAGTGGCGCCTTGATCCAAATCCCGAACTCGTAGCCGCAGCAGAACCGCTTCGATTGCTAAACGAAATGGCACCGGGACAAGGCCCCGGTGCCATCGCTTTGGTCGATCAAGTCGGCGTCTTACGGCGCCAACTTGACGTTGTTGCGGAAGATCAGCGCATTGTTCGAGAGATTCACGGCATCATTGCCGGTCGCCATGATCACGCGCAGGTAGTTCAGGAACTTGGCAACTTCGACGTTGCGCGAGTTCGAGACGTAGATGATGTCGCCATTCTTCATCATGACCTTGGTGGCGAGGAAGAAGCCACCGGGATCGCGGAAGTTCACGTTGAAGATGACCGGGACCGTCTCTGACGTGTACTTGCTGACATCGATGCCGAGCTGAGCTGCAACCTCGCGCGGCTCGCGGCGATAGAGATACACGGCAGCCGGATCGGCTTGGCCATCCAAAAGACCACCGGCCTTGCCGACGGCTTCGCCGAGGTTGATGCGCCAGGCATCGAAGTTGAACTCCCCGCTCTGGCCGCTGGCACCGAACGCCAGGAACTTCTGCTGCTCGCGATAGACATAGATGCTGTCGTCGGGCCGAACATAGATATTGTTCTCAGGCGCCATCACGAGATTCTCGAACGGCACGGTCGCCCGGCGTCCGCCGCGCTCCAGCATGACCCAGGTCTCGAAGCCCTGGCCCCTGATGCCGCCGGCGCGGGTGATCGCGTCAAGCACGCGATCCTTCGCACCCGCCGCGCTCGCCGGAAAACGGACGGGCGTGTTGACTTCACCCAGCACGCTGATGAGCTGGGTACGCTGCGACGACATCGCGACGACAACCTGCGGCTCGATCGCGCGATTGGAGATCTTCTCCACGATAGCCCGCTGGATTTGCACCGCCGTAAGGCCGGCCGCCTTGACCTGGCCGGCATAAGGCACGGTAATGAACCCGTCATTGTCGACGGATTGATCAGGAATCGTTACGAAGTTACCCGGACGGACGCCGGCTTCCGCCGGGATGAACAGACCGCCTGCAGCGGCTTCGAAGATGGTAACGCTGACGATGTCGCCGACGCCGAACACGATGCTGGCCGGCGGCCGCTTGTCCGTGAAGGCGCCCGCGAGTCCCTTGGGCTCATGGGTGTGCAGGATCTTCACCGTGGCCGGATTGAGTGGCACCAACTCGTAAGCCGGCGCGTTTTCAGTCTGGATCTTGTTGTTAACGTCGTCCGTCAGCGGACCGGAGCCGGGATTGGTCGAACACGCCCCCAGCGCTAGAGCGGCCGCCAGAAATGCCGGCTTCAATACATAAGTCTTGGCAATAGATGACATGAATCGCGCCCGAGTCCCCAAGTGACATAAATTGGTACGGCCTAGGGGGCGGTGCGACAAGGGCTCCGGGTGGTTAACGGAGCGATCGGTCGGCTAGTGTTGCGTGCGGGACACTCTTTGGGGCTTGGTTTAACCCTTTGTGACTATTTGTTGTATTTCGTGTGCCCGTCGGCGAGCAAACCGCCCAAGTCGAGGGCTCGATGTGTCGAGCGTAAGGCTTCTTGACCTCGCGGCGGTCTGCTAAGGCTGGGCCATTGAGAGGAGGAATCCCCATGTCCGGTCTTCTTCTGATCCCGCTGTTTGGCAGGGTTCCCTCCTTGGCGCCGCCGATCGCCCACGGGGCACTGCCGCCCCATGTCCTGGCAGCGTGGGGCTCTCCTGCCACGGCGCACCGGTTGTTGCGGTGGCCACCCCTGCCCCTGCTTCCGTCTGGAAATTCACCCGGACACAAGGAGCGAAGGACGGCGAGAGCTTCGCCGCGATCATGAAGACCGCGGACACGATCCAGTCGATCCGGACTTCGCCGGCTTGACCGTCCGGTGTGCGCCGAAGGGCAAGATCGACGTGCTGGTGGCCTTGATCCGGCCCTTCCCGCCCCGGAGCCACCCCGAGGTGACCATTGCCGCGAGCGGCGGTTGCACCCTGACCTTGACGCCAACATGGCCGCCGCGGGGCCGCCGTGCTGTTGCCTGGCGAGGTCCCCTCCTTTGCCACCGGGAAATGGCAGACGACGCCCTCGCTGTCCGTGGTCGTGCGGGAAGGCGACAGCGAGATCAAAGGTACGGTGGCTCTCAATGGGCTGCGGGAGGCGTATCATTCCCTGCTGGCAAATTGCAGCCAATAGGCCAAATTTAGCCTTACAACTTAAGGGTCTTTTTAGGGGGAAAACCTAGGGTCCGGAGCACGGAGAGTGTTTCGGATGACCGCGTTTTTGATTTTCAGCTTTCTCGTTGGTGCCGTGCTGGGCCAACGCTTTCGAGTCTTGGTGCTGCTGCCGTTGAGCTTCGTCCTGATGCTCGCCGCCGTCCCGGTCGGCTTGATGCTCGATCTCAGCGTGATCGAGAGCCTGAAAGGCGCGGTGATCGCAGCGATCGCCCTGCAGGGCGGCTATCTCTTTGGTTCGGGGGCTCGCTTTGGCCTTGCTGCCGCTCGCGCCGGCCGCGTCTTCGCTCGCCCGGTCAAGGCCACCCGCTGATCGCGCCAATCATCGCTGAGACGAAGCCGCGCGCGCGATCGGTCATGTCTTAGGTGTTCGTCCGAAGCAGGCCTCTGTTTGAAAACCCACCGCCCGCTAGTATGGTGGCCTGACCGTTTCAGGATTCCCTTCGAGCGCGCCGTTTGTCCCTCGCTTATTTTGCCCTCATCGTTTCCATCGTTTCCGCTTCCGCTCTCGAAATCACCGGCGCCAAGTTCGGTGCGCAGCTCGGGACGATGGCCGCAGCGCTAAGCTTGCTGGCAGCTGCCTCGAGCACGCGAAAGGCCGACTATGAGCACTATGTTCGCGCGACCTCCTGGGGCCGCTGGATCCTGATCGCCATTCCGCTGTGCATCGCGGCTCAACTCGCCC
Organism: Bradyrhizobium sp. 153; assembly: GCF_023073835.1. Taxonomy (NCBI): domain Bacteria; kingdom Pseudomonadati; phylum Pseudomonadota; class Alphaproteobacteria; order Hyphomicrobiales; family Nitrobacteraceae; genus Bradyrhizobium; species Bradyrhizobium sp. 153. The sequence goes on from NZ_JADPKH010000096.1 coordinate 14,388, forward strand.
CGCTTCCGCTGGGCTGGGCGCACCCGATCTGGGCCAGCGCTCACGACGTCCTGGGTGGCCGGTCGCTCGGGCCCGTCACCGCCGATGTCGGCTTGACGGTGAATTCGCTGGTGTTGGCGGTGCGGCGATCTCGTTGCTCGGCGTCACCATCCCGGTGGTCCGTAGCCGCAGCCGTGCCGAACTGGTTCTCTTTGTGCTAAGCGGAGTAACGGCGGTCGCCGCCTTGATTTTGGATCTGCATCGGCTCTCGCCGGCGCTTGCTGCAGCCGTGCCCCATGACCTCACGATGACTTTGGCGGGCCTCGGTCTCATGCTCAATCTGGCGGTCATGCAGCTCGCGGCTGAACGGGCCGAAACCCGTCACTCGGTCCTTCGCTCGGTCGCGATCGGCCTGTGCGGCCTTGTCGGGGCCCTGGCCAGCGCAGCCGCGCTCTTTGGCTTGGCGGAAACGAACAGCGCGATCGCAGCGGCCTTTGGCGTTGTGCTGATCCTGCTGATCCTCGTTATCCGCAGACTGTACCTGTCACCATTGGCCGCGAGCGCATTGTCGCTGGCAGCCCTGATCGGCGCGGCGATCGTCCTGACCTTCCTCTTCGAGAAGAGCCCCGGACCAATCCTCCTGCGGATCGTTCCGGAGATGGCGACCGAGACGAAGGCCGCGCTCGAGCGCATGTTGGCCGATACACGCTGGTTCGGCGCCGGCGCCGGGACCTTTGCGGCAGTGGGCAGGATCTATCAGAGCGACGCCGGAGCTTTTTTGGCCGCACCCTCGGCGGCCATGGCCGTCTTTGCGGGGATGGGATGGATCGGCCTGACCGCCATGATGGCGGTGAGCCTGATCGCTTTCGTCCGCCTGTTCTTCGGCGCCTTGCAGCGCGGACGCGACTCGTTCTTTCCCGCGGCGGCTGCCGCCTGTGTTCTCTTTGCGCTGGTCCAGAGCTTTGCGGGTCCCGGATTGCTGCGCCCGGCGGCAATCCTGTGTCTTTCAGTGATCGTGGGACTAGGCCTGTCGCAGAGCGTCAGCCAATCCTCATCACGATAGAACGCGGGGTGGTCAGACGGCGCGATCGCCGAGAGAGGCCCAGTAGTTCGGGTTCTTGGGCGACTGAATGCGGACCCAGCGATAGGGCTTCTTTGACCAGGGCATGATGTGGCCGGAAAGATTGTCCAGCACGAGATCGCCTGAGAAGGTGCGCACCACGACCACGAGGTGATGCTCGCCCCAGGTGGTCACGACCTCGCTCAACAGCACCGCGCGCGCCGGGAAGCCCTTGGCGATCAAATCATGGCGTTTTGTCACAGCGTAGTCGTTGCAGTCGCCGCTGGTCGGATGCAATAACCACTTCTCGCCGCGCAGCCCTTCCAGATTGGCCTCGGGACGGATCGCGCTATTGACCCGCTGGTTGACCTCTTGCATTTGCGCCATGCGCTCGGCCGTGAGCTTCAAGCGACCGCCCCTGAACACGATCTGCTGCGGCCGCGGCTTGCATTCATCCTTGTACTTCAGGCAGAACATGGTGAATGCCATCGGCGCCAGCGTGGGCTGGTCGAACTTGATGTACTGGATGGCACCGCGCAACCCCAAGGGCGCGCCGACGAAAGCCGCTTCCGCTTTCTGCTGCACCCCGGCAGCAACCACGATTGCGGCCAGAACCGCCAGGAACTTTACCACTTTGCGCATGTCGCGCTCCCCGTTCTTGTTGAGGAGACGCTACGCGAGATGTCTTGAAATACGGCTCAAAGGCCGCACGATCCTTTAATCAAAATGCGGCCCAATCGGTCGGAAACAATTAAGAATACCGATGTGTGGCTTGTTCTGCTAAGAGCGGTCACGACGTTCCGCTCGTGACGCTGGATGCGATTCGACCGACCTGATGGACCTTTCCTCACGCTTTCGAAAGAAGACCAAGCCTCGGCTTCCCGATGGCGTTCGCGTCTATGCGATCGGCGATGTGCACGGCCGCGCCGATTTGCTTCAATCGCTGTTAACTGTCATCGATGCCGACCTTGCCCGCTCGGCCCCCCAACGCGCCATTCAGGTCTTTCTCGGCGACTATGTCGACCGCGGCCCGGATTCACGCGGCGTTCTTGATCTGTTGATCGCGCGCTCGAAATCTCACGAGACAGTTTGTCTGAAGGGCAATCACGAAGTCTTCCTGCTCGAGGTGCTCAAGGATCCCGCCCGCTTGCAGGAGTGGCGCCACTATGGCGGCCTCTTGACGCTGGTTTCCTACGGCATCACGCCGACCATGAATCCGTCCGCGGAGCAGCAGGTCGAACTGATCGAGCGACTGAAACGCGCGCTCCCGCCGGAGCATTTGACCTTCCTCCAGCAATTGCGCTCGTCCTTCACCTGCGGCGACTTCTTTTTCGTCCATGCCGGCGTCAAGCCGGGCGTCGCGCTCGATCGTCAGAAGGACGAGGACCTGCTCTGGATCCGCGACGAATTCCTGAACTGCGAAGACCGCTTCGGCAAATATATCGTCCACGGTCATACGCCGGTCGGCGCGCCCGATATCCGTCCGAACCGCATCAACATCGACACCGGCGCCTACGCGACCGGAAACTTGACGCTGCTAACGATCCAAGGCGATAGTCTGCTCGCAATTTAGGCTCTGGCTGGACCTCGGTCCTCTCGTTCGCTCGCCCTCACCGGCTCGTCAATTCCATCATGAACCGCATCATCCTGCTTCGCGTCGTCGGCATCTGCACCGCAACCGCGCTGGCGCTTCACGCCGGCATGGCGTTCTACGGCGATCTCATACGGCCGAACTTTCGCGCCAGCGATTTGTTCTCGGGCGAGATCCCGCCCGACAAGGCCAAGCTGGCGGCCGCCGGCAGCCTGGCATCTTTTTCATGGGATGGCGACCTGCTGGCGAATTACGCGGCAGCGACGGCCGCTGACGTTCTTCACCGTCCGTCAACCGAAGCGGGCGGGCGGGCCAGCGAAAACAAGGCAGCTCAAGGCGCGGTCGTAGCCGCCTTGAAAGTCTCACCGATCAGGCCTGCGCTGTGGCTCACGCTCGGCACGCTGCAGGCACAGGCCGGCGAGGCGGTAACGCCCGCAGTGAAAATGTCCTACTTGACCGGTTCGGTGCCGATCGACGTTGCCTTCTCTCGCGTCCAGATTGTCACGTCGAGCGCGGCCGCGACCGATGAAGAGATCAAGCTGCTGGCGCAATCCGACATCCGGTCGGCTCTGGCCAATCGCTCTCGTTACGAGCCACTGCTGATCGCGGCCTATGTGCAGGCAACGCGGCAAGGCAAGTCGCTGCTGCTGGAGACCACGAAAGTGACCGATCCCAAATTCAACGAGATTATGCGGCGATACTGAACCTGTATGAGCTTCGTCGCCATCGCTCCTTGGGCTGCAGCGAAATTCTCAGCGCACCGATTTCGGGTTGACCGGCACAAAATCCTGATCGCGGCGCGGTTGGTCGGATCGGCCCTGGTAGACGAACATGCCCTTCTTGGTCGCGACGATGTCGCCGCGTTGCAGGCTCTCGTCGCGGAAGAGACGTTCGGTCGCGACAAGGTCCGGATCTTCCGGAATCGGCTTGTAGAGCTCCGGATGCTCCCGCCGCTCGCGCGAGACGTCCGTGGCCCGGCGCCGTGCGTCCTCGATCCGCTGCCGCCATTCCTCGCGCGAGACTTCGGGCTCGCTTGGTGGAAGATAGTCGCTGAGCGAGGGCTCCGGTTCGGTCTGAGCGAGACACAACGAGGGGCTGGCGAAACCAAGACCGAGCGCACCGGCAACAATTATGACCGCCCGAGACGGCGCCCCAAACCATTTTCCCTCGTGATCACGCCGACCTGTTCGCAACTTGATGACTCCAGGCAGAACGATAAGGACGACCATTGGCCATTTCGTTATCTTCAGCTCTTCAGTCTATACCTTTGCGAGTAGCAAGAAAGCCGGTTCGCGGGCAGACTTTCTACTTTAGTTCGCAGGGATTTCAGCACGTGGTTCGGGACGCCCGGCGGCAGGCCAGATCGAATACCCGCAACTCATCGATACTAGTATGAAGCGGACCGGTCGATCAGCGCCGGAGGTCACTTCGTCCTATGGTCGGAGCGCGAGAAGATCTTCTATGGCCTCGACCAGAAGCTCTTTCCTGACGCTAGCTACATCGACATCACGCAGGTTACGCGAGCGTAGGATTGATCACGCTGACCTATGTCGAGGTGCGGACCAGTCAGCAGCACCACTTCGGACTTTGGAAATGTCCGCTTCCGGGTCAGCGGAATGACGCTTAAGTCCAGCAACTTTCCCGCCGGTGCCGAAATGACGCCCGGAAGCCAATGAGGGAAGCGCAATGGCGCCGACAAATTCACCCTGCTGATCTCGGGCAAGAACCGTCACCATGCAGGAATATCGACAGTGGAGGCGAGGTGAATCCCCGACAGCGGCTATGACGCCTTCCTTTGAGAAAGGGGATCATTCAGAGCAGCCGAGCAAATCGGTGTCACAGGCCTGGAGCGAGTGAGTCCCTTGTGATCGACGCCTCAGTAACGCTCCATTTGGATGCTCATTGACAGGCGACAGCCGAAGGCCGGCCGATGCCTGGAAGAACACTCGAAGAACAGCTTGACCGAATTTGCCGCGAAATCGACTTGTACATAGAAGCAGACAGGTCGGAGAGATATCGCTTCGAGCGAGAGTCTCTTCTGTGGACTGCCTCAGACCGCATCGAGTGGCAAGAAACTCGAACTGGCAACACTCAACGCCTGCGCGAACTGATTGAAGAGCGTGACATTCTGCTCAAACAGCTCCGCAGCCGCGCATAGATACTAATCGAAGGAACCTATCATTTGATCGGAGGGCGCTCACCGCAAGGCAAGAGCTGAGAACGAGACCGGAACTGGCCAATGCGTCGCCATGCCCGCAATGCCGGTATCGCTGATTGGGCCTCAATGCCACCTTTGTCTGCATTCGGCTTCTCGCTTCCCAACGGCCCCTTACTGCCGACGAGGACAACCTCTTACCCGGTCCGAGCGCCTGTGAGGCTTCCTCTTGGTCTTTTGGAAAGAGCTAAGGCTCAATCTCTCCAACTGGACAACACAGGGCGAGCTTTCCGCTCCCCAGCCGAGCCGCCAACACAATTACCGCCTGCTCGACTCGCTGCCCCGAGTTCTGTTCCCGTAATAGGGCCGGGCAGAGCCGCTCGTCATGGGGGGCTCGATTCGGCTCGGAATATTTCGCGTCGCCGTGGAGGGCGACGGCTGCGGTGGGTTGACAATGATCACATTGCGATTGGGCGTCGACGGATCGTTTACGCCCTGGGCCCAGGCGGCGGCCGGCACGACAAGCGCGAATATGATCAAGACTAAGCGTTTCATGTGCGACATCTCCCGAGCAGGAACGTCAGGGAGGCGAACACCGTTCCTTCACGGTTGCTTGCCTTTACCGAGGCACGGCAATCAGCTTGCCATCCCTCCAGACGCCTTGGGCCGCCCTTCCGGCAGGAAGGCTCCCCGTCACATTTCGGACCGCGGTAGGCCGGGACGCGGCTTGGGTAGTTTGCGCCTTTTTCGTAGGCGTTGTGATGATGCTGGAACTGGTGGTGTTGGCCTGATCTTTGATCCCTTGCGCCGAAGCGGGCTGAACCAGGAGGGCCAAGAAACTGATTGCCGTCAAAACGCCGCGCATGGTCAAACACCGGAAAAGATGAGCTCGGCGAAATGTCACAGGTTTTTGCCCAAAAGCAAGCTCTTCGAGACGATCGCGCAGGACCTTTGCAGGCCGGATCATGAGCGCGATCCACCGCCGCACAGGCATGCGAATGAAAAGGCCTAGCGAAACAGCCCTATCCGGGTTAGTTGATCAGCCTTGATGACCGAGCCCGGCGACACTGCAGCCAACGCCCCGGGGGCGACCGAGATCAAGGCCGGATTTGTCCGCCTGCTATCGGGCCGGATCCGCGAAATCTCCGACGATCCCCGGCAGATGCGGGATGTCGTTTACGAGTTGGCCCGTATCAAGCTCCTGGAACAATTCACCCACGCCGACGCGCAGGAAGCGCGAGCGCTCCAGCAAGTCCTCGAACGCGCCATCGGGGAGGTCGAACGGTCCTTTGAGCAAAGCGCGACGTCCTCACCGGCAAAGACTGCCGCTGCGCCCGCGCCCAATTCTCCGCCAGTCAACCTCCCCGTTCCTCCGCCCATTCCGACGCCGCCGGCTTTGGCTTCACCGGCCGCCTTGAACGCTGCGGAGGCGCCAAGCCGTCCCGCGGCTCAGGCAACCAAACGGCGCGCGGCCTTGAACTCTCTCGTTCGATTGACCGCCATCCTCCTGCTCATTGCGGGCGCCGGGATCGCGGCTGCCTATTGGCCACGGCTGCTGCCTGAGCGCACCCCGAAAAGCTCGGAAACTCAGCCGACCGCCATCCCGACTCCCTCAATGGGAGATACCGGTGAACGGAGGCCGGAAAGCCCAAAGGAGCCGGCGCAAGCTGCGCAACCCTCGATGCCCTTGCCGACGACCTTCGGCGTTTACGCCTTGAGCGAAGGCCAGCTGCATGAGCTCAAGCCGGTGCCTGGAAAGATTCCGGACCGTCGCGTCGCGATTTCGGCAGCCATCAACACGCCGAGCGCGACCATATTGACGGACGGCGACGTCAAATTCATCGTGTTCAGGCCCGACGGGGGTGTTGACGCAAGCGGGACCGAAGTTCGGGTGGTCGCGAAAGTCTCCCGGGCGATGGGCGTCGATGCCACGGGGAAAGCCGCCATGGTCAGCGCCGGCGATTCCTGGGTCATTCGCAGCATGTCCTACCCCTACAAGGTCGGTCCGGTCGAAGACCAGCCGAGAATGCTATTGCTCCAACCGGAGCAAGACGGCTTTACGCTCGCCCCCGGCCGCTACGTCGTGGTGATCAAGGGCATGGGCTACGACTTCACGGTGGCCGGAACGGTCACTGATCCCAATCAATGCGTCGAACGCATCAATGCAACGAACGGCGCGTTCTACTCGCCCTGCCCGCCGCCCCGACGCCAGCCGTAGCCGCCTTGTTCTTATTTGGCCGGCTTGTTGTCCTTTGGCGCGTCCGCCGGCATGTCGTCGACCTTGCCGTTGTTGGCGACGCATTTTTGGAAGTATTCGCGCTTATCCTTGGCCGTTCCCTTGGTGCTCCCCGCCGCAGGGTTGCCGATTTGTCTGGGCGGAAAGGCCTTGGCCAGCGCCGCATCGCATGCGCGCGCCACCTCGGCAGTGATGGCCGAAGCCGTCGCCGGCGCGGCCAGTGTCAAAGCACCTGCCAGTCCAATCAACGTCCGCAAATTCTTGACCGGCACCTCGTCGCTCCTTCAATTCGTGGATTGCCGAACCATAGCAAAAAGGATCGCAGCACCAAACGGCAAAGCGGTGCCGAATTGTCACGCCGCCGTACCCGCTCGGCGCAGGACTATGCATGTGAGAGTGTTTCCCCTGGGGCCATCCTTCGAGACGCCCGCTTTTAGGCGGGCTCCTTCAGAGCCTGACCGAAAAAGGGTGAGCGGTTTTGGCCGGCTTGTGATTCCTTCGGATTTGCAAAGATTCGAGGGAGGACACCATGCCGTGGACCAAAAC
>NZ_JADPKH010000068.1:0-20612 GCF_023073835.1 Bradyrhizobium sp. 153
TCTAAAGGGTTGGGCTTCGAAAACCCGCAATCCTCTCAGACAGGAGGCAATCCTTGCTATGCCTCCCTACATGCCGCGCCAGCGGCTTCGTTCAATCCCCTACGATTCAGTCAGATGGGCCAACGCTCTAGGCGCGTCGACCGCGCATCCTACGATCCGCATCAGCGAGGACGCCGAGCGCGGTAGAGGGAATCTTCGAGTTCATCTTGGACAGCCGTGTTGCGCTACGTCCGTCGCCAGAGCGAGGCAACCCTCCGACGTACCGTCCTCACGGGGTAATCAATGCCCGCATAGGAATCTGAGCGACCGTCGAGAACACTCGGTGTCCTCACCCAGCGGATCGTATGCATCAAAATATCCCCGTCCTCAAAGGAGCGGTCGTGACCTGCGACCGAACTTTCATCCAGCGGCGGTTCTTGTGCGACGAGACCTTGCGACGAGACCGAAGCTTGGAGCACTCAAAACGAGAGTTTTGCGCCTCTGATCACGTTGGCGGGCTGGTTGCGCCGGCGTGGTTTTGCAGCAAAATCGGCGGTCGATTGCCGATCGCCCCATCGGCCGTTCGTCATTGTGGTATCTGCGCCAATCCTCCACTTTTTCCTGAGCGTCCGCAAGGGACAGGAACCAATGGGCGTTGAGACATTCGGCCCGGAAGCGATCGTTGGAGGCCTCGATGAAACGCATCGTCAGTTGGCTCGCCGGGCCGCGAAGTTCAGCATGACGCGCGCTGGTAGGCCCACAGGTAAAGATCGCACGACACGAACTCGCTGCCTTGATCGACGCGGATCGTGGGGGGCCCACGTCCTTGCAGGCCCTTTCGAGCACTGCCAGGACGTCGGCGAGGTGAATCGAGGCGCCGGCGCCGGTCAGAACCGCGAGAAGATATCGACAATGGTAAGCACGCGAAGCTTGTGCCCTCTCGCCAACCGGTCATGGACGAAGTCCATCGCCCAGGTCTCGTTGGATCGCGTCGCGGGCTTGCGACTTGGCCTTGAGGCGGCGCTGAGGCGTTTTGTTGCCCAATTGCAGCCCCAACTCATGGTAGACGCGCCGGGTCTTGTTCTGGCCATGGCGCCATCCTTCATGACGCAGCAGCACGTAAACGGGGCAATAGCCGTAGCGAACGCGGGCATGACAGATCTCCTTGATCTTCTGTTCGAGCGGAGCCTGGCCGTAGGGACGGGACTTGTAATCGTAGGTCGACCTGTCAAACTCCAGCCCGCAGGCTCTGCGGATCGAGACCAGCCATTCGTTTCGGACCTCGTCGACCGCCCCCAAGAGCGCGTCGGCCGTCAGCAAATGCATCCGACAGGAAGACGAGGCTCCAGCGCTGGTTGGCTGTCTGCGGGATCGAGAGCGGCGCCCTGGTGCCGAGCGCCCGTTGGCGTCCACCTACGCCGGCGGACTTGAAGCCGTTCCTCGCGATAGACGCCGGAACTTCTTCTGGTTCATGATCAGCCCCTCACGGCGCATCAGCACCAGCAGACGACGGTAGGCGTCGGCTCGCCGCTCGCGATAGCGCACCGATGCGCGATCTGCGCCAAGGCTTTGCACGCCCGCCGCTCGCTCACCTCGAACGTAGTCCGCAGATGAGCGACGGCCTTTCGTCTCGCGACGGGCGTCACCACTTTTTTTTCGACGCAACGTCCTTGAGCGTGGCGTTGTGAGCATCGCCTCGGCCAACAGCTTCTTCAGCTTGGCGTTCTCGCCCTCCAATGCCTTGAGCCCCACTTCCATCTCACCCGAAGAGAGTGCGCGCGGTCTTATACGTCGAATCGACGAGCTTTCGCCGGCCACCAGCGGTGTCTTCCAGAACTACCGCGGCGATAGGATCGCCAGGTGGCTCTCATCGCTGCCAGTCTGAGCGGTTGAGACGCAAGCGCCGGATTGCGGACGTCAGACCGCATTAAACCCTCCGTCAACTGGCAGCGTCACGCCAGTGATATATCGTGCCATGTCGGAGCAAAGGAACACGATAGGATCAGCTACTTCATCAGGGGCGGCGGGCCTGCTCATCGGAACGCGCGATAGGATTTTTGCTGCTCGGGTGGCATCGGCCAACCGCCCAGCGGTCATCGGTGTCTTGATGCACCCAGGCGCGACAGCGTTTGCGCGTATGCCTTTGATTGCGAGCTGGCGTGCCATGGTTTGAGTCAGCGAACGCAAGCCGACTTTTGTGGCATTGTAGCCAAAACCCGCTGTCACCGCATTGAAGGATGCGATCGAACATAGATTGACGACGCACCCCCTCGTTTCTTTCAACGCAGACAGAAAGGCGCGTGTTAGGTTGAACGCCCCAGTCAGATTCACGCTGATCTCGTTGTCCCAGACCTTACGCGCATCATCGGCGTCGAGCGCGGCGCTACCGGCAACGCCAGCGTTGTTAACGAGGATTGAAACGGCTCCAATCTCGTTCCTAATGCGAGACGCGAGCGCCTCACAACTCGCCAACTCGGAAACATCGAGGGGAAAGGCAAACGCAGTGCCGCCCACCTCATTCAGCGAGGCCGCAAGCGCTTCAGCCGCCGCAATCTTGATCTCCACAACTATCACCTTCGGGCCATGAGCGGCAAAGGCCTCACAGATCGCCTTGCCGATTCCTTGCGAGCCGCCAGTTACAAGGGCGACTTTTTCTTCGAGCAATCTTATCATTTCCTGTCTCCCGATCTTCAGGCTGCACTGTTTCGTCCTAGATTAGACTAGGCTCCACCGCGATGTGAGCGGCTGAAGCAGACCAGAAATCGGGCTGCCCGGCCAAAACTTACGACCGAATGGGAAAGATCGGGCGTCGCTCTCGGGGCGCGATTTCGGCTTCCCGTCGAGATTCGAATGTGCCCTGGCGGCCCGCACTGCTGTGACTGCGCAATCCGGGCAAAAGGAGGGGTCGACGGGGTCATTCGAAACGAACCGGCAGGTCAATTCTCCCGTGCACAGGGCGTAGGCAAGGTCATCGAGGATCAGGAGATCGAAGCTCGCTCAGCTTCAGGTCCGCAAAATCCGAAAATCCCTAGCAGGATGACGTGCGGTGCGGACCACCGGATCTAGAAACAGCAGCTACCAACACTGTCAGATCCGCAGTTGACGCCTACACTTTCGCAGACCTAAGCTCAATGTCGAGCCATCCCAGCGCATTGACCGTCGCACGATCCCCACTATTGATGACAATGGTCGTTGTCTCCGCTTCGATGATCGCGGGGCCTTCCAGCACGTGCCCGGAACGCAATTTCTCCAGTGCATAGACCGGCACTTCGCGCCAAGCACCGAAGAAGACCTGACGTTTGCCTGCAGGCGATAAGATCGGTTCGGACGTGGGCATTGGCTTATCGGATCGTTCAATTCGAGGAACGGCACCAACAGCGGCAAGCCGTGCGTTGACGAATACGACCTCCTGATCGCGCGAGGCGTAAGTATAAAGTTCCTCGTGACGACGATGAAAGCGTTCTTCGAGCTCAGCGATCAAGGATGGCGCGTTAAAGTCGACGTCGCTGAGTGGTACATCGACCTCGAACACCTGCTCGCCATAGCGCATCTCGGCGGACCGCTCCGTCATTATGGGCCCGTCGAACCAGCTACGGAGCCGTTCGGTTGCCTGCACGTCCAGATCGGCAAAGATCTTTCGAATCTCAATGGCGGTCGTCCGGGCGCCTGTCTCGAGGTGAGTGCGGCTGACCTCATACCGCAAGTCGCTGGTAAGCATCCCCCACGCCGAGAGTACGGAGGCTGCGGTAGGCACTATGATGCGCGTGATCTCGAGCTCGCGCGCGACCTCGGTTGCGTGAAGGCCTGCGGCGCCGCCGAAGCTCAGGAGCGCGAACTTGCGCGGATCGACCCCGCGACGCAGGGTCATCAGTCGGATGCCGTCTGCCATTTTCAGATTGACGAGCCGATAGATGCCGGCAGCCGCCTCGATGCGTGGCACGCCAAGCGAAGCTGCGAGGCGATCGATTGCTGCTTCCGCCGCCGGACGATCGAGCGGACGCCGTCCGCCCATGAAGGCGGCCGCATCGAGATAACCAAGCACGATATTCGCATCGGTCACGGTCGGCTCCGTACCGCCATTGCCATAACAGGCCGGTCCCGGCATCGCGCCGGCACTTTCCGGACCGACGCGAAAGATGCCGCCCGAATCGACACTGGCGATGGATCCCCCTCCAGCCGCGATGCTGGCGATATCAAGACTGCGCAGCGCGATGCGCTTGTCGGCTAGCCCGCCGTCGGCCGACAAGCTTGCGCGTCCGTCCGCGATCAACGAGATATCGGTGCTTGTGCCCCCCATATCGAAGGGCACCAGATCCGGCACTCCCAGCAGCTCCGCACACCTCCGGGAACCGGAGATGCCGCCGGCAGGACCTGACAGCACGGTCGCCGCCGCGAGACGCCCGGCTTCCTCGATCGGCGCCATGCCGCCATGCGAGAGAATGATGAACAAGATCCCGTTGAACCCCGCTTCGAACAAGCGTTGCTCAAGCCGTGTCAGATAGTGACGCACGGCAGGACCTACATAGGCATTCACGATCGTGGTGGAGACGCGCTCGTACTCTTTAATCTGTGGCAACACGTCACTTGAGCGCGACACGTTCACTTCGGGCAATTCACGTGCAATCCGCTCTGCTGCCAGGATCTCATGGGATGGATTACGATAGGCATGCAGGAAGCAGATCGCGACCGAAGTGGCGCCAGAGGCGCGGATGGCAGCGATGGCCTCGCTGAGTGATCCCTCGTCCAATTTCAGCAGCACGTCGCCATTCGGCCGCAGCCGCTCGCGAATGCCGAAGCGGAGTTCGCGCGGTACCAGCGGCTCTGGAGGCGGAGTCCGCAGATCGTAGCGGTTAGCTTTCAGCCCCTCCCGCATCTCAATGACGTCGCGGTGACCCTCCGTGGTCAGCAGTGCGACTTTGGCGCCTTTGCGTTCGAGCAGCGCGTTCGTCGCGACTGTGGTGCCATGCACCAGCCGCTGCGTCCTCGCCAACATGTCAGCGCGCGGCATGTCGAGCCGCCGCGCGAGCTCGTTGAGCCCCGTCATCACACCGATCGACTGGTCCTGCGGCGTGGAAGGAGATTTCGCGAACACGGTACGCCCGACAGCGTCGATTGCGACCAGATCGGTGAACGTGCCGCCAACATCAATGCCAATCGTCAACATCGTTACTGAACCACTTCCGTCGTTGTGCCTGTGTTAACGAGGCCCTGTACTACATCGTGCTGGCGCGCCTGTTGTGTGCGTCGCTCCCGAGGCCCCCACCCTCCGCCGCCGGACGAGCGCACTTCAAGACAATCTCCCGGGTGGATCTCGATGCCGACCTCTTTGGTTCGCAGCACTCGTGGCGGCCGGCCCGCCGAGACGAGGCGGTAGTGATGCGGCGCCCCATCCTTGCCGCCCAGCATGCCGCAGGCACCATGCCTGGCACCATCACCTGCGGTGTTGCCAAGTGCGGGCTTCTCGGTTTCGAAGACGAGATCGAGGTCGACGCCGAGACCGCCGCGGAATTGACCGTCGCCGCCTGAGTCGGGCCGAAACTCATGACGCCGGAAGTGAAGGGGAAAGCGAACTTCTGCGACTTCGATGCTGCCGAACTTGAGACCGCCTACGGTGTGCCATTCGCCGATCGAGGACCAGCCGTCGCCGCGCGAAGAAGCGCCACCGCCCGGGCGTGCCTGAAACATATGCCAGATGAAGCTGCGCCCGCTGCGAGGATCCTCGCCCTGCACAGCGATGCGGAAGCGCCGGCTCCAGCCAGCCATGGTTCGATCCGGACAAGATCCTGACAATGCCTTGATCACCGCCTCCACGATCTCGTTGGAAGGATGGCTGGTGCAGAGCGTGACGGGTCGGCCAGGATCTGCCCACACGATGGTGCCCTGCTTGGCAACGACGTTAAGCGGCCGCAGCGCCCCATCGTTTTTGGGAATGTCGGCGTCGATCAGATAGGCAAAGGCCATCACGACCGCCGCGTGCATATTGGCGTGCGACGAATTGACGAAGCTCGTGCTTTGCGGATCGGACGCCGACAGGTCGACCTCAATCTGGCTGCCGGATTTGGTGACCTTGGCCGCAATGCGGATGTCATCGCGCCCATGTCCATCATCGTCAAGGAAGGCTTCGCCGTAGAATACGCCGTCCTTCCAGGACGAGACCACGGCGCGCGTCTGCTGCTCGGCCGCATCGAGGATCGATTCGATCGCAGCCTCGACCATCGGCGCGCCGAATTCGGCGAACAGCCGTCCCATTCGCCGCTCGCCCATGTGCGCGGCTCCGATCATGGCGGCAAGATCACCGCGGAAATCGTGGGCGTTGCGCACATTCAGTGCCAGCATGTCGAGAATGTCTTCGCGCAGCCGTCCGGCCTCGTAGAGCTTGATCGGTGGAATGCGCAGCCCTTCCTGCCAGATTTCGGTAGCGGCGGGATTGTAGGCGCCATGTGTTGCGCCGCCGATATCGCTCTGGTGCGCACGTACGATGCTCCAGAACAGCCGCCGGCCGCCGTCAAAGACCGGCACGAATGCCGTCAGGTCGGGCAAATGGCTGCCGCCGTGATAGGGATCATTCATCAAGATGACGTCGCCACGCGCGACATCCTTGAAACGCTCCTCCACCACCCGCGTCGCCCAGGGCAGCGCTCCGACGTGGACCGGGATGTGGTCGGCCTGGGCGATCAGGCGGGACTGTACGTCACAGATCGCTAATGAGAAGTCTCGGCTCGAGTTGAGAACTTGGGAATAGGAGGTGCGAAGCATCGCTTCGCCCATTTCGGCTACGATCGAGCTCAACCGATGCTGAACGACGGACCGCGTAATCGGATCAACCTTGAGGGCCATTCTCGCACCTATTTCAGACAATAGTGTTTCGTGGCGTGATGAGCCCGATGGCGTCACGCAAGATTGCAACTTCAGAACTCAAGGGCGCGTCAGGTCTTGGACGCGACCTCTGCAAGCGCATCCGAGGCCGCGCGGACGATGCTTTCGACATCCGCGTCCGTCATCGGCAGCGAAACCGCCATCAACCCGTAGCCAGCGGCGAGAACGCCGCGATTGAGGAACTCGAGGTTGAAGACGCTCTGTCGTTTGGCCTCGGCTCCGCTCATGTAAGCAGAGCGATAGTCGCGGATCGGACGGTCGGCGAAGTGCAATTTCAAGAGCGATCCGAGACCGACTGCGCTGCCGGGCACGCCATGGCGGCGGAATGCGTCGTTGATGCCTTTTCGGACCTCCTCGCCGATCGCATCCAGCCGGGCAAACGCGTTTCGGTCCAAAAGCTCCACAGCGGCTAACCCCGCTCGCATCGTCACGGGATTGGCCGAGAACGTGCCGCCATGGGGCAACGCAGGCTTGCCATGGCGCGGGTCGAACACAGCCATGACGTCCCTCTTGCCGGCAATTGCGCCGACTGGAAATCCCCCGCCGATGATCTTACCAAGCGTGGTGAGATCAGGATCGATGCCCCATAGCCCCTGGGCGCCGTGATAGCCAAGACGGAAGGAAATTACCTCAATGAATATCAACAGCGCACCGGCTTCGCGCGTCGCCTGGCGGAGCGCTTCGAGATAGGCCTTGTCCGCAGGTACGAGGCCGGCACGGTTCGGCATGGGATCGACCAGCACGCAGGCGAGATCGCGGCCATGCTGGCGGATCAGACTGACCGCGCCCTCAATATCGTTGAAGGGAATCGTGACGACGTCGGCAAGCACCTTGTCCGGTGTGCCTTTCGCGTAGGCGACAGAAACCGGTGCATTACCGCCCCAGTCTGCCGGCTTCGGATCGAGGCTGACTTCGGCATAATCGTAGGAACCATGGTAGGCGCCCTCGCATTTGGCGATCTTCGGCCGGCCGGTAAACGCACGCGCCGCCTTCAGCGCCATCATCACGGCTTCCGTTCCGGAGTTGGCAAACCGAACCTGATCGACTGACGGCAAGCGCGCAGCAAGCAGCTCGGCCAGATCGATTTCCGATTCCGTCGGCATGCCGAAGGCAGAACCGAGCGCGAGCTGCCGCGTCGCCGCCTCGATGAGCGCCGGATGGGCGTGACCGTGAATCAACGAGGTGAAATTGTTGATGCAATCGATCAGCTCATTGCCATCGACATCGAAGACCCTGCACCCCTCCCCACGTGCGGCATAGATCGGATAAGGCTTCATGAACACCGTCGTTCGGGTGTTGCCACCTGGCAGGCTCGTCAGCGCACGATCGTACAGCGCTTTCGACTTTGAATTTGTGTCAGGATACATGTTTGTTTCCTTGAGAGATCAACGTCCCAAATAAGCTTCACGGACGCCCGTGTTCTGCCTGAGGTCCTCGGCGGTGCCCTGAAGAACGATGTGGCCCGTTTCCAGCACATAGGCCCGGTCCGCCACCGACAATGCCAGGACCGTATTCTGCTCCACGACCAAGATGGTGAGCCCACTGTCGGCGATCTGCCTGACGCGGTCATAGACCTCTTCGGCCAGGCGCGGTGCAAGCCCGAGCGAAGGCTCATCGAGCAGGAGCAAACGCGGCCGGGCCATCAGGGCCCGTCCGATGGCCAGCATCTGCTGCTCACCCCCGGACAGGGACCAGCCGAGCTGCTTGTGACGCTCCTTCAGGCGCGGGAAAAGATCAAAGGCTCGCGCCAGATCATCCTCGATCGGCTCACGCCAGCGCCTCCAGTTCACGGTGGCGAGCGTGAGGTTCTCCTCGACCGTCAAGCCGGGGAGGATCCGCCGTCCCTCGGGCGCCTGGGATATGCCGAGCGCGACGCGGCGATCGCTGCCGAGCCGAGCCAGGGACGAGCCTTCGAAGACGATATCGCCCGACCTGACCGGATTTAGACCCGAGATCGCCTGCAAGAGCGTGGTCTTGCCGGCGCCGTTGGCGCCGATCAGGGCCACCGTCTCGCCGCGTCCAACCTCCAGCGTCACGCCCTGCAGCGCGACGATTTCGCCATAGGCGACCGTCAGATCGTTACACACCAGCATGACGATAGCCTTCGCCGAGATAAGCCGACAGCACTGCGGGATCGTTCTGGATCTTGCACGGCGAACCTTCGGCGATCTTGCAGCCGAAGTTGAGCACGATGATCCGCTCAGCCAGGCGCATGACCATGCCCATGTTGTGCTCGATCAACACAATCGCGATCCGATGTTTCGCCCTCAAATCGGTGAGGCGGTCGATCAGTTGGTCAACCTCGGCGGAATTGAGCCCCGCGGCCGGTTCATCGAGCAGCAGCACGCGGGGTTCGCAGGCAAGCGCCCGGCACATTTCGACCATGCGCCGGTGACCGTAGGACAGAGATCCGATAGGGGTTTGGGCGTCCGCCGCGAGCCCCATCTGCTCGAGCAGGGCCATGGCCAGATTGCGCAGCTCCAGCTCGCTACGACCATTTTGAATGGCCGCGCCGATCATGACGTTCTCGAGCACGCTGAGCCTTTCGAAGGGACGGCCGTGCTGGAAGGTCCGCCCAAGTCCGCCGCGGACCCGCTTGTGTATCACAGCACGCGTCATCTCCCACGCGTCGAGTACCACTCTGCCCTCGTCGGGCAAGACCAGCCCCGTCAGCACGTTGAGCAGGGTCGATTTGCCGGCCCCATTTGGCCCGACGACGGCGACAAATTCGCCTGCCCCGACTGACAAATCGACGCCGGACAGTGCAGCGAGCCCGCCGTAGCGCTTGGCGATCGATGTGGCCTGCAACAAGCTCATGGGCGCACCTCCTTCGAGGTAGCGGCCAGGCCTGGAATTTTTATGCGGCGGCGAATTCCGGCAAGGCCTGAAGGCAGGAAGATCAGGATGGCTAGCCTAGGACAAAAAGGCCAAAGAATGCGAGGTAGGCGGCCCCTAGAAAGCGCAACCATTCGGGCAGGAAGGTAACAAGCACTGCTCCCAGAATGGCGCCCACGATCGATCCTTCGCCGCCGACAACAAGCATTGGGAGGTAAGTGATGGAGTGCGCATAGCCAAAGTCCTCAGGCGAAATGAAGCGCATGTGGCAGGCGAACAAGCCTCCGGCGACGGCGGCATAGACCGAGGAGAGGACGAAGGCCGCGAGCTTGACCCTCGCAACGTCAATGCCTGTCATCGCCGAGGCAGTCTCGTCATCGCGAACCGCGATCATCGCCCGCCCGTCGCGGGAGCCGTGAATGAGCGCGGCGGCGACAGCGGAAGCTGCGAGCACGAGAAGGGCGAACCAGAGGTAGCTGCGTTCATCGGCCAGGGCATGACGACCAATTTGGAGCTCGGGAATACGAGAGATGCCGTTGGTTCCGCCTGTCAACTCGATCCAGTTGGCAGCGACAATGGTGAAGGAGACGTTGAAGCCCAGCGTGGCCAGCGCAAGGTAGTGACCTTTCAGCCGCAGGAGCGGTACGCCGATCAAGACAGCCAGGACCGCGGTGCCGGCAATCGCGGCGGGCAGTGCCTGCCACGATGACCACCCAAGGAGGGTGGTCAGCAGCGCAACGCCATAGGCACCCGTTCCGACGAACGCGGCATGACCGAGCGAGATCAGGCCGGCAAAGCCCAAGGCGAAGTTAAGGCCGATGACGGCGATGGCCGAGATCACGGCAAGGTTGACCAGCCGAAGTTGGTAGTCGGTGAGCAGCATCGACAAGCTGAGGCCAGCGATCAAAATGAGGGCGCCAAGCAGGAGCGCGAAGCGTACTGGCATCATCAACCCCGGTCCTGAACACGTTCGCCGAACACGCCTTGCGGGCGCACCAGCAGGAACAAGATCATGATGCCGAACGAGATCAGGTCTTTGTAGGCCGACGAGACATAGGATGCGCCGAGCACTTCGCTCAGACCAACGAACAGGCCGCCGACGATAGCCCCCGGCAGACTGCCGAAACCGCCAATGATGGTCGCCGCGAACGCCTTGAGCGCGATGGGATCACCCATGCTGGTATCGGCGGACCACATCGGTCCGAGCATCAAGCCGGCCACGCCCGCGAGCGTTGCGGCGAGGATCCGGGATAGCGCAAGCAGACGATTGACCTTGAGGCCCATCAGCCGGGCCGCCTTAATGTCCTGCGCCACGGCACGCATCCCGATGCCGAGCGAGGTGCGGAAGAACAACAGCCACAGCAGTCCCACCATCAAGGCGGTGACGATCACCACGGCGACTGCATGGGCAGAAATCGTGGCGCCTGCAATCGTCAGATTCACGCCCTCAAGCAGCGACGGGAGGCGGAAAGGCCAGGAGCCGAACGCCAGCAGCGCTGCGTTCTGCATGGTGATGCCGATCGCGACCGTGCCGATGATGATTGTCACGACGGGGCTTGCGCGCAGAGGCAGGTATAGGACCACAAAGAACAACGCTCCGAACAGCGCCATTGCGATCAGCGCGGCGCCGTAGCCAATAGGCCATGGCAGCTGTGCATTGAGCAGCATGGCCACACCCGCGAAGGTGCCGAACATCACGAATTGTCCGGCAGCGAAGTTCACGACGCCTGTTGCGGAATAAACGATGACGAAACCGATCGCGGCGAGCGCATAGACGCTCCCGATTGCCAGTCCATTGATGAGCAGCTGGATGAGATCAGTCATATCGTCCTGGTCTTTGCAAACCGCTTTGCTGACGCTCTGCCGATCATTCGGAAGAGATGCTGCGAGCCGGCCGGTTGATTGGATCAAAGTTGCCCGCGCGGAACGCACCCGCGGGCAGCAGCCAAGTGTCAGTTCAGCTTGATGGTTTGAACCAATTCCAGAGATTTGGTGCCGGCTTTGGATTTCACGACCGCCAGATCGAATACGCCGTTGCCCTTGGCATCATAGGAATAGAGATGGCCAATGCCCTGCCATCCTTTCACGGATGCAAACCAGTCGCGTAGCGCCTTGGGATCGGTGCCGACCTTGCGGAGCCCCTCTGCGGCCAGCATCGCGCCATCGTAATAGGCAAGTCCGTAGGGGTCCGGATCGGTGCCGAACTTGGCTTTGAAGCGATCGACGAAATCCTGCATGCGCCCACCGGCAGCTGGATCGATGAAGGTGTCGACAACACCCCAGACGCCATCGAGATCGGCCGCCGACAGCAGCTGCAGGGCCGCCGGTACCAGTGCCGCCGAAGATGTCACCAGCGGCATCTGCAGGCCAAGCATCTTGGCTTGACGAAGTACCAGCGCACCGTCTTGCGGGTAGTTGAAGATCAGAAGGGCATCGATGCCCTTGCTGCGGAGACCAAGAAGTTGCGCCGAAAAGTCCTTATCGTTCTGACCATAGGCGCCCGTGCCGACGACCGGCGCGCCGGCAGCCTCGAAACGGTCGGCCGCGGTCTGGGCGCCGCCTTGTCCGAAATCGTTCTGGATATAAAGAATGCCGGGCTTCTTGGCCTTCAGCACATTGAGCGCGCACTGCACCATACCCTCGGCTGACACGCTGTCCGCCGGCCGCACGCGGAACATCCATTCGTTGCCGCCCTCGGCAACGACATCGGCCCCTCCAGCATAGAACGCGGGCACCTGTACCTTCTTCAGCTCCGGCGACACAGCCAGATTCTGGGTCGAATAACTCGACAGGAAAAACAGCGACGGCTTCGTTTCGTGGGCGAGCTTGATGAACGCATTCACTGCCGTGCTGTTGGAGGCCTGCGTATCCTCGAAGACGATCTTGAGGCTGCGTCCGTTGATGCCGCCGGCCTTGTTGACGTCCTCTTCGGCCATCATCAGCGAGTTGTGATACTGCTTGCCGGTCAGCGACAGGGGCCCGGTCATCGGCACGGTGGCGCCGACCAGGATCGGGCTTCCTTGATCCGCACGCGCAGCTCCCGCCCATGGCATCGCGGTGGCCGCGAGCAGCGCTTTCAAGAATTCCTGCCTCGTCATTTTCATCATGTGCCTCGGGCGCTTCCGGATCGCAGCATCACTAAAACTGCCGCCACCACATGTTCTATTGACAGTCGTTCCGTTTTCCGGAATAATATTCCGATATTGCGTAAAAATAACCTGGTCCAGCTCACAGAGTCAAGCGGCCGGACCGGGCACGCATGCACAAAGTTTCCGCCTGGAAGCCACTCTGAATGACAACCTCAGATGAAACGGCAGGTCCTCTCGATCGCTACATGCAAGTCCTCGAACTCGTCGCGACATTTCCCGGCGCGTTGACGCTCGCGGACGTGTCCTCGTTGCTTGATCTCCCGAAGACTTCTGCACACCGGCTGTTGAAGGGCCTGGTGCGGGCTGGACTTGCGAAGGACAATGTCGGCGGGCGCGCCTATCAGCTCGGCGATCGCCTGTTGAGGCTGTTGCACGCAACTGCCGACGATGGTTGGATTGCGGCGCTTGCACGCGGACATCTGCAGCAGCTGACCAACACGACCTCCGAGACCTGCTATCTGACGCGACTGATCGGCGCGCGTGTTGTCGTGGCGATCTCCGTTTCGCCGGATGTGCGGTGGCGAAGCTATGTGCAGCCCGGGATCGAGATGCCGGTGCATGCAGCCGCAACGGCCAAGGCGATCATTGCCTATCAAAGCGAAAGCTTGTTGGCAGACGCGATGTCTGCCGACCTTCCTCTGCTCACGGCGAACACACGAAATGACCGTGCATGGGTTGAACAGGAGCTCGCGGCGGTTAGGACCCGAGGCTATGCGACCTGCATCGGAGAGATCGACGAAGGATTGGCCGCGATTGCAGTTCCCGTTTTCCTGTGTGATCGGCGCGTGTTTTACGCTGTCGGAATGACCGGGCCCCTGCAGCGGATCATGAATGAGCAACTCTCCGAGCGTTTGGCAGCACTACGCAGTGTGGCCGAAACATTGGGGCGATCGCTCTCAATAGGCGAGAGACTTAAATCAAAGGACATGTCGCAGGCTTAGTCGTCATTTGACAACAGCCTCGGGCTACACGATGCGATGGACGCCGGCCTTGTCCGATTCACTTCCGGAGTGCTTGCAGATCTGGCCGAAAGGTCAGTTCACACTGCCCCCGACGGCGAGCCAGTTGCGCTGTACATCCGCATTGTCACGAAGATCGTCCGGCGTGCCGTTATACACGATGTGCCCATGTCCCATGACGAGAACCCGATCACTGATATCGAGCGCAATGGTGAGGCGCTGCTCGATCAGGAGTACCGATACGCCGCGCTTGCGGACATCGAGAATCGCCCTGACGAGACGCTCCACAATCTGCGGAGCTAATCCCTCTGTCGGCTCATCGAGCAAGAGTAGTTTGGGATTACCCAGCAGCGAGCGGCACATTGTCAGCATCTGCTGTTCGCCTCCAGACAGCTTGCCGGCCTTGGTGTCTTTCCTTTCGTGCAGGCGAGGAAAGTATTCGTACATTTGATCGATGGTCCAGGCCACCCTGCCCGGCAGCGCGCGAAGCTGACCCATCCGCAGGTTCTCGGCCACCGTCAAGGTCGGAAAGACCAGGCGATCTTCCGGAACGTAAGCTATGCCTGCGCGAACAATTTTTCGTATGTCGCGTCCGGATTGTTCTACCCCATCGAGGAGAATCGATCCTCCGGTGGGCCTGACGATGCCCATGATGGTTTTGAGGGTCGTCGACCGCCCAGAGCCATTGCGTCCGACCAGGCTGAAGATGCTCTGTGGTGGCAGCTCAAAGTCCACCCCGCGAAGAACGTGGCTTTTTCCGTAGTGGGCGTGCAGGCCTGTGACCGTCAGCCCCATCAGTGCACGCCCTTTCCGAGATAGGCTTCATTCACGCTGTCATTCCTGGCGATCTCGTCCGGCGCGCCTGATGCAATGATCCGCCCGTGTACGAGGACCGAGATTCGATCGCACAATGAAAAGACGACGTCCATGTCATGCTCGACGACGAGAAGCGTTCGCCCGGCCGTGAGCCTCCGCACCAAGGCGACCGTCTGCGCAGCTTCCTCCACTGACATTCCCGCTGTCGGCTCATCCAACAGGATTATTTCGGGACGGAGGGCCAGAGTTACTGCCAGCTCAAGCGCACGTTGTTCAGAATAGGGGAGCTCGGCCGCAAGGACGCTTGCCCGGTGCGATAGATTTACGTCGGACAGTAGCGCAAGAACATCGTTTTCGATCTTGCGCTGGGATGCGGCCGTGCGCCAGAAGCAGAAGCGTACGCCGTGATTTGCCATGACTCCCAAGCGGACCGTCTCGAACACAGTGAGCCGGGCAAACAGGCTCGTGATCTGGAATGAGCGGGCCAGACCCCGGCGTGCAATCATCTGCGGAGAGTCACGGTCGGAGCGGCGTCCGTTGAGCGATATCTGTCCGCTGGTTGGACGAAACTGTCCGCTGATCAGATTGAACAGCGTGGACTTTCCAGCACCGTTGGGACCGATGAGGGCGTGACGCTCGCCTGCGTTCACGACGAGGTCGACACCGCGGATGATCTCGCTCGAGCCGAAGCGTTTCGTCACAGCGCTCAAAGAAATCGCACTCATGCTGCCTCCTCGCTGCCCCTGACCTTCCAGGTAATAGCGATCCCGATCAGCGCCGCAATCAACGGAAGTCCCCATACGACCAGGGAGGTAGGAGTGATCTCCATGTTGAACAGACGGTAGCTTACCCAGGAGGCGCCATGGGCGGCCCGAAGCGACGAATAGGAGTCGCTTAGCAGGATCGAGGCGCTTTCACATAGGAAGATAAGGCTGGCGGAGCAAAGTAGTGCCGCCACGGCCTTGGCGATGGTTTCTCGTGTAAGTATCGTCTTCTTGGTAAAAAGCGATCCGAGAAGGCCTGCAGGGAGAAACATCACGACCACGACGAAAGCGAGGCCCTGGTACAGGAGCCAAAGGCGCGTGACGTCCGAGAAGACATTTCCAAAGCCGGTAAGGAGTGCCGCGCCAAAGGCCGGCCCAAACAGAATGTCGGCACCTCCGATGAAGGTCTGAATAACCGGTGCAGCGGATGAGGCAGGGCCAAACACGGTATAATCCACGTTTTCAGCTGCGACTCCCAATAGGCCTCCGGCTAGTCCTGAGATCGCGGCCGAAAGCGCGAACAGGCATACCTTGACCGCATGGGTGCCGTATCCGAGGAACTGAAGCCGCCGTTCGTTGTCGCCGAGGGCAAATGCGATCTGGCCAAGCGGCGTCCTTGCAAAGAACCAGATCGTTGCGAAGCCTATCGCGCTCCAGCCGAGAACAACGAGATAAACCTCATTCAGCGCGGCGAAGCTGAGGCCAAGACTGGGAAGCCTCATGCTCGAAATCCCGGCCTCGCCTCCAAACAGCGCCTGCCAGCGCGGACCGAGCGAATAGATCAATTCTGCGATGGCCAGTGTGATCATAGAAAAATAGGCGCCGCTGCGCAGCGTTGCCACGAAGCCGCAGATGACACCGACGAGTAGCCCTGATACCGCGCCAGCAAGCGGCACCAGGATGAGCGGCACGCCAAGGCCTGCTTCGTTGGCGCGCATCAGATGGACGACCACGAACATTCCCGCCCCGAAATAGACCCCATGGCCGAATGACAGCAGCCTCGCCTGCCGCCACAGAAGATTGAACGCGCTGGCAAAAAGCGCCGCAATCAGCATGCGGATCGAAAGGTTCGCATACCTGTCACCGAATGTGAGCGGCGCGAGCAGCAGCAGGCCAATGGCAAAATACGCGGCATATTTGAGAAAAGGCTTCACGCTCGCTCTCCCATCAGGCCGGCAGGTCGCACGAGGAGAACGACGAGCATGATGAGAAACGGCAGTGATCCGGTCAGGCTCGAAAGCGTGATCGTAAACGGTCCTCCGATCGAGGTAGCCCATCTCGACAGCCCCAAAGGACCAAGTGCGCCTGCCAGCGTCCCGTCAAGTCCGACGGTAAGTGTCGTCAAGAGGCCGATGGCCAAGGACGCAATGAGAGCCCCCTCAAGCGAGCCCAACCCTCCGACCACGACAACAACGAACACGATCGATCCGAGGTCTTCGGCCATGTTCGGTCCGGTGGGATAAAAGGCGCCGGCAACGGCACCGGCCAGCCCGGCCAAAGCGGCCCCGATCGCAAACACCAGCAGAAACACAAAGCCGACATTATGCCCGAGACTCTCGACCATCAGCGGCTGCGAGAGGGCCGCACGGACGATCAATCCCACGCGGGTGTACTTCATCAGCAAGAACAGCGACCCGAACATCGATACGGCGACCGCGCCGATGAATAACCGATAAAGCGGAAAATTCAGCCCATTCACATTGAATGCCGTGTGAGCAAGCTCGGTCGGAATGGTGTATTCTACGGGGTACGGTCCATATAGCAGCTTGATGGCTTCATGGATAATCAGGGCCAGACCAAATGTGAGAAGCAGCTCCTGCGCGTGCCCATGTTGATGCACGCGCCTCAGCATAAAGCGCTCGATAAAGGCACCTAGAAGCGCCACAGCGAGCGGGGCCAGCAGCAGGGCTGGCCAGAAGCCGGTCCATCTTCCGATCGAGTAGCCGAGATAAGCGCCAAGCATGTACAAGGAGCTGTGGGCGAAATTCAGGACGCCCATCATGCCAAAGATCAGCGTAAGGCCAGCAGACACCATGAAGAGCAGCAAGCCGAACACGAGGCCATTCACGAGTGAGGATAGAAGGTAGGTCACGGCGGCTCCTAGGACGGCCGCTGCATTTTGCAGCTTGCCTGCACGGAGTTCACGACGTCACCGCCCGGGATGACCCTGATCGGCACAAAACCCATATCGGTGCCGTCGGTAGCGAATTTCGCCCCCTGCTCGACTTTCGAGACGACGATGGGCCAAGCTGCCTGATGATCGGCCGCGCGCATCGTGACGTCACCGGTCGGCGCCTTGTAGGTGGTCTGTTCAAGGGCCTTCGCAATTTGATCGACGTCGATCTTCGTCGTCTCCGGAACGGACTTCAGCGCCTGCTGCAGGAACAGGAGAGAGAGGATCGACTTGGCTTCGCTGGTCGAGGGAACGGTGCCCATCTTGGCTTTGTAATCGGTCCACAGATCCTGGCCGAATGCGCCAAAGGCTTGCGGATTCCACAGTTCGGCGTGGAAATAGCCAAGCGCCGCGGAGCCAGCCGAGGACAGCGCTCCGGGAAGGTCAAGAAATGTTGTCGCGAACCTCACCTTGAGACCGGCGGCCTGGACGGTTTTCAGCAGAAGCGACAGATCATTACCCCAATTTCCGGTAAAGACGGTATCCGCACCGGAGGCTGCGATGCGGGCAGCATAGGGGCTGAAATCCTGAATCTTGTTGACGTCGTGCAACACCTTGTCCACGAGCGTAAAGCTGTTGTCGGCCGAGCTCTGCTCGAGGGCCGCCTGGATATCATTGCCCCAGGAGTAGTTCTGGTTGATCGAGAACACCTTGCTACCGAGAGCGTTCTCGGCCTTCATACCGGCGACGAGAGCGCGAATCCGGATGTCTGCGTTGGTCGCAAAGCGGAAGAAATGGTAGTGACATTTCGCGCCGGTCAACTCCAGCGCTTCAATCCCCAATCCGAAGAACAGGATTTTGGCAGCCGGATTGCGCAAATTCCATTTGCGAACATCTTCGGTGATCTGGCCGCCAATATTGGAGGACCCGCCATGGGCGATGATGTGAGCGCCATCAGCGATGGCTGCCTGGGTCTTCTGCGAAGCGCCGCCTGTCGTACCCTCGGTGTCGTACTCCGCATAGAGGATCTTCTGCCCGTTCCAGCCACCTTCGGCGTTGATTCTGTCGATGCAGTACTTCAGCCCCAATGACCAGAGGCGATTGACCGTAGATCCTGGGCCACTGAGCGTCTCAACCGACGCAATCTTCAATGCTGGGCGGGCTTGAGCGAGCGCTGGCGCCCCGAATCCTGCTGCAGCCGCACCCGCCAATTTGAGTACGTCACGGCGATCAAGAAACTTCATGTCGAGTCTCCGCAATGAGTGATGAGGGTTTTGAAATTGAAGACAATCCGTAGCAAAAGGCTGCCAAACTGGCCGGCTCGACGCTCGTGAAGCCAAGCTGCCATGACGGCATCGTGTTACTTTTCCCAGGCTTGACGGGCGAAGGCATCAGCGATGCTTTGCGTGACTGCTGCAACAAGGTGATCAATACTCGCCGAATCCATCGGCGTCGAAACGGCTCCGGAGCAATTGGGAGTCAGAAGCACGCCATAATCGAGCGCACTTGCATGCACAGCTTGAAGGGTTTTGGGCAGCAGGCAGCGGCAGGATCGATAATTGGTGATGGGCTTGGACGTTAGATGGAGCCTGAACAATGAGCCGCTGCCCGTCACCTGAGCTGGAATCCGCCGCTCAATGAAGCTGAGATTGATTGCTGCCCGAAGATCAGAACCGAGCTGATTCAATCGGGCGATGGCGGGCTCGTCGAGCGCAGTCATCGCGGCAAGTCCAGCAGCCATTGCGAGCGGGTTGGCGCTGAAAGTGCCCCCGAGCGCAACAAGAGGCTTGCTTTGCGTATGGTCGAACACCGCCATCGCGCGGGCGCTACCTGCGACAGCGCCTATGGGCATACCGCCGCCGATTATCTTCCCGAGCGTGATCAGGTCGGGCCGCAGTCCAAACAGCGGATGAGCGCCGGCATATGAGAGCCTGAACGAAATCACCTCATCGCTAATGATGAGGAATCCGTACTTTTCTCGCGCGGCATGGAGGACATCGATCATCTCCCTGGTGACAGGAATCATACCGGCCCGAGAGGGCACTGGATCGATAATGAGTCCGGCAAGGCGTGGGCCTTCCTTGGCGAGAATGGCGGCGCAACGATCCGGCTCGTTCCATGGCAAGACGATGGTGTCACGCAGGACATGTCTTGGCACGCCTTCAGCTCCGCCAATCGATGCCGGATTGCCTTGTTCGTCGTCCCAGCCGTCCGGATCGGGGGCGAGGCTGACCTCCACCCAGTCGTATGAACCGTGATAGGCGCCTTCGAATTTGGCTAATGCGCCGCGCCCAGTCAGAGCGCGAGCGCCTTTGACCGCAAACATCACCGCTTCCGTACCTGACGTACAGAAACGAATCTGCTCGCAACTGGGAGATCGGCCCGTGATCAATTGAGCCAGCTCGATCTCCTTCTCCGTCGGCAATCCGAAAGCCGTTCCGTTGCCTGCCGCGGCACGAATGGCCTCAACCACAGGAGAGAATGCATGGCCGTGACTCAAAGAGAAGAAATTGTTCGCGCAATCCAGGAATCTCCGCCCGTCGATATCCTCCACCCAGCAGCCGAGACCTTTTGCAGCATAGGGAGGATGGGGCGTGAACCAGGTCGCATTGCGCATGCTGCCACCGGGCACGACCTCACGCTCGCGTGCAAATGCGACTGATGAGTTGCTCGAACGCACGTGCTGTTTGGAAAAAGTCGTAAATCGCACGCCTCCCTCCTCAGAGCACGAGGGACACAGCAGGCGTACCCGCAAGGGCCGACGCAGCGTCGTGGGATCGCCCACCCGGAACGTGTTGGTTGGTGAGTTTCCGCGTCATCAGCCCTCGCAATGCAGAATACCCGCGCTCTGCAGCAAACTTTACTGTTGCGTGATATTTGATGCAACAAAATTATGTGTTTGCACGCGATCAAAGTCGCTGAGGTGCTTTGCGCCTGGGACAAAGCCGGAACTTCCCTACCCGAGGTACTAAAGAAAACCGGTCGCGGGAAAGGCATCCTCGGCAAGGGCCTAGGCGGTGTGGACACTTATCGCACCCATAGGACAATGGCAGCGAGAGTGACGACGGCTCGGTAATTTCGGGCGGTCTTTTCGAAGCGGGTAGCGACGCGGCGGAACTGC
>NZ_JADPKH010000088.1:0-18619 GCF_023073835.1 Bradyrhizobium sp. 153
GCGCCGCAATCGGCCACGCACTCGATGCCTTCACCGCCGACGAATGCGCCAATTACCTCAAAAATTCAGGCTATCGAACTTAATGCCATCACGCTTTAGATCGACCGCGCTCTGCTGTTCCAAGAGATAATGCCAGTCCTGCAGGGCACGCTCGATCACGAACTCGGACAAGTCGCAGAAATATGGATCGCGCCCCTCCGAATGAAATGGGCAGGGCGCACCACGCCCCAGGTCGGGTGTCGCAGGCGCACCTTCGCCTCGGCACCCCGGCGAACCAGCGAGCGAGCGTCGATTTTCGACTGATACCACAGCTCGAGCCAACCCCCATGCAGGGCCTCGCCGACATGCACCGCCGGGACCGGGTCCGCGGGCAGCAGCATTTTCACGCGCTCGCCGAGGGTGTCCGCGGCAAAGGGCGTGGTCAGCGGCGGCAACATCCCAAGCCCATATTCTTCACCAACCTGCTGCACTGCCTTCACGATAATCGAATCTCGCGCGCCGACAGCGAGAACCTTGCCCTCGAAGGCCTCGCGCACCAAAACTTCCAAGAATTGGCCAGGCTCGACGCGATCGGCGGCAATGCCAAGCAGGACAAGCTCCGGCAGATCGGGTGTCAGGTTCGCTTGCAGCTCGCTTGCACTGCTGCATTCGCTGGTGACGAAGCCGAGATCGGCGAGCACTTCACTCGTGAAAGCGCGCAAATGGCGCTTGCTGTCCACCACGCATACGCGCGGCGTCATCTTCCGCCGTCCGAAAGTCTTCAGCCTCGATCCGGCACTCTCACCAATTACATTGTCCATTGTAAACAACTCCCCATTTCGCGGCGCTGTCTCGACGGCGCGCTGGGCCGAAATATGGAGAGCTTCAGCACGATTGTTGAATAGTCCAGGTAACCTTAAAGCGGCCATTATTCGTAAAATCGTCTGGAATGACTTAGGAAAATATTTAGGCTTCCCCATCCCGCGCGCTCGCACCGGTCATCTTGCGTGGCGAAGAGGGCCCTTGAGCAGACACTGCTGCATGCATTCTGGGGGCCTGCGAGGAATGCCGGCCCGAATACCACGCTCACCCGCGGTTTCGTCTGGCATCCGACCTCAACATCGACAAGCAATGGGTTGTGTCCCGCGGCTTGCTGCGAGATCAAAAAGGCGAAGGGATGCGAATACGGTGAGATGCGGCTGCGGGGTCCGAACGACGTCTCCGACAGCAACATGGAGGGAGGTCCCAGCATCTGCTTCAGGCAAAAGCTGATCGAAAAGGCCGCCGCACGGGTTCGCCAGCAGTGTTCCGTTTGTTTGCAGTGGAAACCATTCTGTCCGGTTGAGAGCATAAGTCCGTCGCATTCGCGACGTCACCTCGTTCGACAAGAAGATGTTTACCGACGCCGTGGCAGCTTTTGTCACGCTCGAGGCGGAGAGGCGTGGCGACGAGGCAGGCGATCATGGCCGAAGCGTCTCGATTGCGCGCGCAGCGAGCGGCGAACTGCTCGAACGTGGCACGCCAGTCTGGCCGTCGCAGCGGATCAAGGCGCAACTTGCTCAGTGAAGTCCCGCCGCTGACATTGGCCGGCTCGACCCAATCTGCCGCGGCCCAGGCGCAAGACCGGAGCAGGCTACGACAAATGGTGACTGACTTGCTTGGCGATCGCGCAGTAATTCGGCGGAGTAAAGGGATTCGTCGCTGAAATTCTGCTGCGAATAAGCGGTAGTCTAGAGGCGAAATTGGAATCAGCCGGGCCTCGAACGACAGGCCTGGAGAAGGCCGACTGTTCGTGCGCCCAGATCCCTCTCTTCGTTCGCTGAACCATCCGGATTCGGTGTCGATTGAGCCGACAGGTCGGCCAACAGAGGAACGCGAAAAGCCGCCAAGTCCGCACGCGTCGGCGAGGCCGCTCCGGCCCGCCAACGCCGATAACATCACCGCTCCACTGCGACACCGAACGTTCCGCCGGATCTGGGTTGCGAGCCTGGTCTCCAATCTGGGCAGCCTGATACAGGGGGTGGGAGTCGCATGGGCGATGACCGAAATGTCATCGTCGGCGGACAAAGTGGCGCTCGTTCAGACTGCCCTCGGACTGCCGGTGATGCTGATCGCGATTCCCGCCGGCGCCATAGCGGACCTGCATGACAGACGCATCGTGGCATTGTCTTCGCTCGGCATTGCTCTGACGGCCACGACCACGTTGACCGCGCTGGCCTGGTTGGGACTGCTCACGCCGGACTTATTGCTCGCACTGTGTTTTGCTGCGGGATGCGGCACCGCGATGCTGGGACCGGCATGGCAGGCGGCGGTCAGCGAACAGGTGCCACCCCATGCAGTGCCTGCCGCCGTTGCGCTCAATGGAATCAGCTACAACATCGCCCGAAGCGTAGGCCCGGCGATCGGGGGCATCATTGTCGCCACGGCAGGTACCGTTGCAGCATTTGCTCTTAACGCGCTATCTTTTTTGCCCCTCATTGGCGCGCTCTATCTGTGGAAGCGCGCCGCTGAGCGGTCACGCCTGCCGCCGGAACGGCTCGGTCCGGCCATCATTCTGGGCGTCCGCTATATCGCGAACTCTCCCTTGATCACGATCGTGCTGGTTCGCACGGTCGTTATGGGCTTGATCAGTGGCGTGATACTCGCGCTCCTGCCCCTGGTGGCCCGCGATCTCCTGCTGGGTAGCGCACCAACATACGGCCTGTTGCTGGGAGCCTTTGGCCTCGGAGCCGTCATCGGGGCCGCCAATATCGCTTTGCTACGCAAACAGCTGAGCAGTGAAGCTGCCATGCGATGCTGCGCCCTTGCCATGGCCGCGGGCATTGCGGTGATTGCGGTCAGTCGCAACCCGCTGCTCTCTGCATTGGGTTTGGCCGTAGGCGGCGCCGGCTGGACCCTGTCCTGGACGCTCCTGAACATTGGCGTACAACTTTCCGCACCGCGGTGGGTCGCAGCGCGATCTCTTGCCGCCTATCAGGCTGCAGCGTCCGGTGGGCTCGCGCTTGGCAGCTGGGGATGGGGCCACTTGGCCGACACCAGCGGTGTCGAAACCACCCTGCTGATCGCGGCGGGCTTGATGCTCGCATCACCACTGATTGGTCTTCGTCTGCGAATGCCCCCTGTAGCGGTACGCGTCGAAGAAGGAAGCCTGCTGGAAGATCCGGCGGTCCGAATGCCCGTCGTGGGACGCGACGGACCCATCGTTATCGAAATCGAATATAAGCTGATGGAGCCGAATTCCCGTGGGTTTCGGGAGATGATGCAAGATCTCAAACTCGTCCGGCAGCGTAACGGCGCCTATGCCTGGTCGGTTGCGCGCGACATGGCCGACCCGGAAAAGTGGATCGAACGCTATCAATTCCACACATGGCACGACTACCTGCGGCAGCGCAGCCGTCCCACGCAGGTCGAGCGGGCGCTGGAAGCCCGTATCATAAAGGCATTTCACGCGGGGCCAGGCAAGGTGCGTGTACGCCGCACGGTCGAGTGCGGCCGCGATAAAAGCTAACTAAAGCGCAGCCGCGGTCACGCAGGCGGTCGGGAACGGCACAGCTGGCTCGAAGACGCACCCTGCCAATCTGAGTGCACGCGATGCGTCGTCAGCAGCTCTGCACTTGCTGGCCGCTCGCGGCACCCGGTCGAGCTGCCCGGCAGACAGCGTAGAACGACGGATCGATAACTGCTCGTCGGCTAGACGTCAGCGCATTGCCCTCATTGCCGCTCGAACGCCTAGGTGGGATTGAAGCCGCAATATGCGTTGGCATCTGATGCGGTGGCCGTGCACCGTTCATAGGCTGAGAACTGGTAATTACCTGGGTATCCGCAGGCGCGTCCTTGCAGGCAATAAGGGTCCTGCCGAGCCTGAGAGACGTAGGAGTGCCGTTGCGAAGCGGCAATCGAAGGCGATGTAAGGCCGACGTAGATGAGGCTGGTCAATACTCTGCAAAAAACTGGGGTGCGCATCGGACTCTGCTCTGTTTGAGTCTTGCCATAACTACTCCCCTCTCGACCTCTCGATCCTGATCAATATCAAACGCTTCGGTGACCATCTCGACGCACAATCTGATCCAGCATGAGTTCTGGCGCTCAAACTAGCGCTGAGCCTCCAGAGGCCGCTCGCCCGACTTTCCTTCGTGGCCTTTATCAGCTCATCTCTGGCGACGTGACAAGGCCTGTTTACTGCAACAGAATGTCCTGGAATTCCAACGCCACCCCTGCGGCTGCTGAATTTGGATAGAGCTGGTGGCGACGCGTCGCCACCGACGACGAGATCGCAATCGCACCTTGGGTTTGGCTTCCAAGCGCGAGCTGGCGAGGCACCGCAATGCCAACTGTAGGCGCGGGCCGATCTCCGCAAAACCAGCCTTCTACAAGGTCAAGCCAGGATTGCGCCGTGCCAATCCGAGCTAGCTCCAGCCTTTCACCATGCCTCGCTCCGCAGCAGCCTCAATGAGGCGCATTGCACGCTGGACGATCGCTGCTCTGACACAACGCGGAGCTTGGTAATTGTGGCGTAGGTTCCCCGCACAAAATTAATCACGCTTTCCGACATCTTGATAATGTCGACAGGGGCGATCACCGGTGAACGCTAAAAGGCCACGGATTCTTCATGGCGAGGAGTTCAGCAGCAAGCTCGGTATCAGGTGCGGCCTGCACCTACCCGCCTCCAAGCTCAGCAAGCTGCGCAACAGTTATCTGGGTCACCGTTGTGGCATTCTTGGGTGACACTTCTCGCGTGGCCATCATGTGTGGCCCTCCTCCAAGCTCCAGTGAGGTAGCAGCCAATCCAGCCGCCGCGTCAGTCCAAAAAAAGTGAGCAACGTTCATTCGCGATACGGATAGCACGCAATCTTGAAGATGACATGACGTCTCGGTTCATACCATCCGGCGCAGGTCACGTCCGGGTGTTATTTCTGCAGACTAAAGGCACGGTTGAGAACCAATGATCACAGCACGAGCCATCGCTGATCGCGGCAGACGCCGATAGCATCAAACGCCGCGGTTTCGGCTTCCATCATTAGAGCATCCCTACGATCGGCCCTCGCGGGCATGACGCAAGCATCATGTACGGCCAGTGAACCGTCACGCTGTTGCGGGGCCATTTCCTGAATGATGTCATCTGGCGATCTCGTTAGGCGAAGAAGATTATCATCGCCAGCACGTGGACGCATGTAGATTTGTGAATTCGCTGAGGTCGAGCTGCATGGCTGCGACCTTTTGCACGAGCTAAGTCAATTGTAACCCTCAATTGTTTTTGAAGGCCGCTGTACTGGTAATTGCTTTGTCAGGTCACATAAAACAGATACGGACATATCCTTCAATTGGGCGTCAGCTGCGCACCCACAAGACAAGTTGAATCGCCGGGAAGATGACATGCAAGTCAAAGAGAAAATCGACACAGCCATTAGTGAATTGATGTGGAACATCGTCGAGCTGCACTCGCAGTTCGAAGAGATACAGAAGAGCTGGGCTCAGCTTCTCGGCATCACGGAACCGCAGTGGTTCATCTTGATGACCATGAGTGAACTCGACGATGGTCGAGGCATCTCGAGCACCGCGGTCGCCAACAAGTCGCGAATTCACCCAGCCTATGTCAGCGCTCAGACAAAGCATCTCGAAAAGCTCGGATTCCTGACACGCGAAACAACTACCGATGAGGCAGGATCCTTGCGCGTCGCACTGACCGAGGGTGCCAAGGCCAAAATCCGAAAACTGTCGGCAAAGAGACAGGCCCTCAGCTCCACGATGCTGGATGGTTTCGATGAGGAGGCAGTTCGCCATCTCAACAAGCGGCTCAATCTGCTTGCCAGGAACAGCCGACTGGTGTCGCAAAAGCTGAGTATTGGCATTCTATAGGGGTGCAGGCAACGTCGTGCCTTGCTGAATACAAGGCAGGGGCGCTCCCAGCATCAAGCCTTGTGGCATCGCAGCTGCAGCGCTTGGAACATGATCAAGAAAAAGGCGTCCTGAGGCGTGGCGTGTTTGAAGCTTCAGTGTGGATTAGCGGAGAGCACCAAGCTGTTCCACCGCCGCATCGTGAAGAAGAGCAATCAGACCGGCGAAATCATCGCAGCCTTTGCTCCAACCAGCCGAAGATTCGATCATCGCAGATTACGAAATTGTCGATCTCTCCAGCATCAGTCATGGTGCTGGGCGAAATGATTAACTGCACATCCATCCTTCCGGCCGCGCAGGCATTTTGTAGCTCGATAGCCTCGGATGCGCTGGCGATACCACGTCCGCCTGCCACCACCAGAACCGGGCACTTCAACTGTCGCAGCAATCGCAAGCGGCGCGCTGCTATCAAGTCGTCGTTCGGCGTATTTGGAACTCCGGAGACCCATTCAACGGCAGCCATCGTCCGAGCCCAACTCCACAGCCCACCATCGCAGACGGCGGCGGCAACGCGGCTATCAGACACTGCGAGATCGGTCGCCAAGGCTGCCCCCATCGTATCGCCGTACACACCGATGCGCGTGACATCGACGTCATCGCGCGTCGATAGGTAGTCCAGGCAGCACGACAATATTTCGCTGGAATGGCCCCTTCGGTTGTCGGAAACATCATCGTATGTGACCGCAAGAACAGACATTCCTCGATGAGCTGCGGCGGGTAATAGCCTTCCCAGCAATTTTGTCGACGTCTCGTCTTCGGCGCTTATGCAGATGATTGCCGGTGCTCTTGAATAACCGTCAGCAGGCAGGTAGTGAGCTTCTATCGCGGACTGATCGTAGCACTCGATTTGGACACGCTCGATCCGCTGCTTCAACGACCCGAACGTCTCAATTGCACTTCCAATCTTGCTCGAGACATCCTCGCCGAGTACAGCTTGTTCTCCGGCAAGCCGCTTGGCGATCTCAAAGGCTGTTAGCGCGCATAGCCATGCCTTCGCTGCCTCATCAATTTTTCCTTCCCTTCGCTTTGCATCGCCTAACACACCATGGGCGTCTCCGATCTCGATCCACCTGCTGAACCACTCCGTCCCACCAGTGGTGCGGCTGCCATCCAAAGTCTCCAAGAACGCTGCGGCGCTGCGCCGCGTCGATGCAAGATCGTTCCTCAGCCGAGGCCATGTAGCGCGGTCCATCCAGATCGCCCTTGATACGGATCTTCCCTAGATGGCCTAGTTGAGCATACCAGCTAAGTACCACGTATTGTGCGGATACTATCGGTCGGCGAGGGCGATACGCTCTCGTTTGAGCCCTCGTAATGCTTAAATTCGGCGGGCAATCGCGAGAACGCGCCGCTTTTGTGCATCGCGCAGGCTTGCGGCGCGAGGGGTAGCTAGCGAGCTGGAAGCCGCGCATAGGCCCGCAGGCCCGACCGGGCATGCGTCAACGGCCCCTCAACGCAAAATAGCGGCCGACGAGAGCGTGAGCAAAGCGAACGAAGGGGCTCGCGGGACCGAGTGTAGCGACGAGAGCGGTTCAACAGCGTCCCCCGAGATCAGGGCAGTGATGGCGATCGGCGAAACGTGACCCTTTCCCGAGTGGCCCCCGCGAGGGAACTGTCCATCTCCTTGCGCGGGGAAGCGAAGCCGCACGGCGGCCGAGGCCTGACGCATGATTGCCGAACGCTCGGGCAGGATTTGGCGCGAGCGATATGCTTTGCAAGCGACCTTTCTGGCAATGTGTTAAGGATGTCGAACGCAGCAAAAATTCTCTCACATTCGAGGGCAGCGTGAACTATCTTCGAGGCGGGCGCGAACGCCGCCTCCTCCTGCGCGCAAGTCGCAGATCTCGCCACGGACGGCCGGCGTTAAGCGGGAGGTGAAAGCGCGAGAAACCTCAAGCAGAACAGATGGCCAGCTGCGAGAAGACACAACTAATAGTCGGATTTTGAACAGAATTTTCTGCTCGCCCGAGAGACGAACGCATCTTTCCTGTGCAATGAGCGCTGGTAGCGCAGAAATTACGATCGCATGGAGCGGTACTTGACTCGCTCGAGAGCGAATAACCCCACCGCTTTCTCTGAGTAGGACGCGCCGCGCTTGGCACCTTCTGCAGCAATTGTCGGGCGACGTGGAAAATTGACCCCGCATTGCCTCATCAAGAATGTTACCGGAGAACTGACCGTCAGGATTGGGGCGGCGATATCGAATCGGATCGGTGTCGCCGATGGCAGGACGGATCAGCATGGGTGCGCGGCGCGAGATCACCTTGGCAGTGGTAGACCGCTATCGATCTGTTGGGCGGGCAGATAAGGGGCGCATTCTCGACGAACTTTGCGCGGTGATGGGCTGGCATCGCAAGCACGCGATTCGGGCGCTTGCCAGCTATGTCGCGATTTCGCCGGAGGCCCGGCGGCAGCGAAGGCCGACCTATGGCAGGGATGCGCTGGTGGCTCTGTGGGAGGCTTCGGGATCGGATCTGCGGCAAGCGGCTCAAGGTAATGATTCCCACGTTGCTGCCTTCGCTGGAGCAGCATGGCCGGCTCAAGCTCGACCAGGCCGATCGAGCGCTGGTGCTCGGCGTCGGCCCAGCCACGAATGATCGCCTCCTGGTCGAGACCAAAATTGTCGCGGCCGGCGGTAAGCGCCGGCGGGTCGGCTTTTATTCGGCGATACGGCGTGAAGTGCCGATCCGGACGTTCAACGACTGGCACGACCCGCCACCGGGGTTCTGCGAGGTCGACATGGTAGCTCATGGCGGCACCTCTGTAGCTGGCTCGTTCATTCAAACGTTGATGATGGTCGACGTCGCGACTGGTTGGACCGAATGCATGCCGCTGGTGACGCGCGAGAGCGGCCTCGTCGAGCGGGCCATGGAGCGCGCACAGAACCTGTTTCCCTGGCTCATTCGCGGCGCCGACTTCGACAACGACAGCGCGTTTATGAACGATGTCGTCGTGCCCTGGTGTCGGACGCAAAAGATCGAGGTGACACGCTCGCGCGCCTACAAGAAGAATGATCAGGCTTTCGTCGAGCAGAAGAATGGCGCGGTCGTCCGGCGACTAGTGGGATGCCGTCGCTTCGATGGCGTCGAGGACACGCGTGCTGGAACGTTTGTATGCTGCATCTCGGCTGCACACCAACTTCTTCCAGCCATCCTTCAAGCTGAAGGACAAGCGACGCGAGGGAGCGAAAGTGATCAAGCGTTATCATGTTCCAGCCACGCCCTAGAGCGCGCACTGGCGGATCCGAAGTTGAGCAAAGGCGTCATCCAGCGCCTCGGCTATTTGCTCGTAAGCGACAAAGAGACCCCATCCGGCGGACTGGCTGAGCGACCGGCTATCGGCTGCTCAGTTGTGAGCCGAAGTGAGTTTCTATGTCTGCGCCTAGTTTCTGAAACTAGAGCCTCCCAGACTATGGCGGTTAAGCCGCCGGAGATTGTTGGGTAAAAGCACTGCGGCGAAGTGAATCGATGGCCTGAAAGGACGAGAGAACCGGAGCAAAATGTGCTCTGGTCGGGTCAACGACGCCGCCCGATCTCGACCTCCCGAATGACGTAGAGATGCTGAAGGCCATGGTGCTTGCCATGGCCGAGAAGGCGGCCCGTGTCGATGCTCTGGCGAGCGAGATCGACGATCTCAAGGTGCGCATTCCAGCGATGGTGATCAGCGTTTCCAGGCGATGGTGATCATGGATTCCAGACGATGGTGATCACTTGCGGAGGCGAACACGACCGACGGATTTATGTGTGCTGGAAATGGTCTCCTGGTCAAGGCAGGCAGGAGGGTTTGGAGATCGTCCCAGCGGTCCATGGGAGGGCCCCGTGCGCGGCGCGGAGTGCCCCACGAGCGACGCAGCGGCGCGCGCGGGAGGGACCTGTGGGCCGGGGGGGCGATCGGGCGCGCGGTGGTCACGCTTGTGTCCTATCGCCGGCCCGACGACGCAGGCTGTCGCCTTTGCGCTCGTGATGCGGTCCAATATCGCGTCACCGAGCGTAGGATCGGCAATCACGTCATGCCATTGCGACACGGGAACCTGACGTGTGATCAACAATGATCCCTTGTCGTAGCGATCATCGACGATCTCGAGCAGATCACGGCACTGGTCGGCAGTGAGCGGTTCGGGTCCACAACCGTCAAGGACCAGGAGATTGACGCGCTCCAGCGCGGCGATCAGGCGAGCGGGACGGCCTTCGCCGCGCGCCTGGGCGAGATCGGCGAACAGGCGGGACACGCGTTTGTAGAGGACGGAGAAGCCGTCGCGGCATGCTTTAATGCCAAGCGCGCAAGGCAAGCCAGGACTTGCCGGTGCCGGTTGGGCCGACAATGACCAGGTGGGTTGGCATCACGGATCCATTGGCTGGTGGCGAGGGTCTGAAACAGCGAACGGTCGAGACCGCGAGCGGTGCGATAGTCGACGTTCTCGATGGTGGCGGCCTGGCGGAGCTTGGCTTGGTCAGGCGCCGCATGAGGCGACGGTTGTCGCGCGCGGTGACCTCGCGATCGACGAGGAGGCCCAGCCAATCGGGGTGCGGCATCTCGGCGGCCTCGGGATTGTTTTGCAGTTCGATGAGGGTATCGGCCATGGCAGTGAGGTCGAGAGCGCGTAGGCGTTCGACGGTCGGATGAATGAGCACGATGATCTCCTGATCAGTTGTAGTAGCTGCGGCCGCGGATGTTGGCGTGGAAGAGGATGGGCGCCTCCTCGGTGGGAGGAGCGGTTCTGTCGGTGCCGTTCTTGAGGATGGCGACCACCGATTTGTAGGAACGGGCGTTGAGCAGGAGGGCACGGGCGCAGCCAGCGTCGACGCGTTCCTGGCCATAGCGCTTGACCAGCCCGAGGATGCCGATGGCGGAGCGGAAGCCCTGTTCCGGATGCGGCGGCCACCGCAGGATGACGCCGATCAGGGTGTCGGCGTCGGGGCCGACTTTGGCGGCTTCGGAACGAATGCGCTCATGGGTCCAGTCGCGGTAGCGGCGATGGAGCTCGGCATATGCTCGGGGATCGTCGTCGGACGATGAGGCAAGGTGCTGCGCAGATGCGACGCCACTCGCTTGCCGCGGGGGAAAATCTCGACGGTCTTTTGGGTGATACGAGTCTCGACCTCCTGATGCACGAGGTTGTGAGGAACGTTCCAGTAATGCTTGGCGATCCCGGCGCTGGCGCGGCGGGCTCGGTTTACGTACTTACTGACCGTGCCCTGGGCCAGGCCGAGGCTGCGGGCAACGGCGCGCTGGGACATGCCGACGCTATGGTGCAGGCGTAGAACTTCGCGAATGTGGCGCATGGACAGTCTCTCTGTCGGCATCTCGACCCTCTGCTGTTGGGCAAAAGACCAAGCTACCCGGGTTGCAGACTGTCAGTGGTGAGCGCCTCGCTGTCCCCGATCACGACCCGCTGGAAATAGCGATCACGATCCCCTGGAATTGGCGATCACGATCCGCTGGAAACGGTGATCACGATGCTCTGGAATGAGTGATCACGATGGCCTGGAATTGGTGATCACGATCGTCTGGAACGCGCACTCAAGGCCCGCAACGCTGATGCCGATGCACGCATCGAGCGGCTGACTCAGATCCTAAAGGCCTTCGACCGCGCCCGGTTCGGCCGACGATCGGAAAAGCTTGGCTCTACGAATGGCGACGATGAACAGCAGGCCTTTGTCTTCGAGGAGATCGAGACCGGCATCGCTGCGATCAAGGCTCAGGTCAGCAAGGGACGTGCGCAGGCGGGGGCAAGCGTGCACCGCGCCGGCGCAAGGGCTTTGCGCCCCATCTGGAACGGATCGAAACGGTCATTGAGCCGGAAGAGCTGGCCGTGCATGCCGGTAAGCAGAAGGTGCTGATCGGCGAGGATGTGTCGGAGCGTCTGGATGTGGTGCCGGCGAAGTTCGGGGTCATCGTCACGCGCCGTCCCAAGTATGCCTTCAAGAACGCGGACGGCGTGATCCAGGCGCCGGCCCCGGCCCTATCATCGAAGGAGGCGTTCCGACGGAAGCGCTTCTGGCCCAGATCGCCGTCGCCAAATATGCCGACGGTTCACGGGACAGCTGAATGCACGGAACACAGCGCCCAATTGTCCAAAAACACAAGCACCGCATTGTCGGCCTGCGAAGAGCGCCCGCTAGGCTGGGAACGGTTCGTGAGAGTCACCTGAACTTGGTTAAAAGTGCAAGCCCTGGCATTCCAGCAACGTCTACCAGCACGCGCTTGGAAGTGGGACTGCTGACGGTCATTGCCGTCCAACGCTGTGCAAGCCGCTTTTGGCTGGCCATGACTTCGGGACGTCTGCCGCTCCGATCACTGGACTTCAACCGGTGACTTCTAAAAGACCGGTACGCGCGCAACAGGGAACAGCATCCGGCTCACCATCTAGCTCTTCAAGAGCGTATTACGGCGGCGGCGCCACGCGGGCTCGCTCATCAGCGTTGGACCTCACCATTGCGATGGGCGACGACATGGAAGCACGCGATGTTCACCGTACCAGCGCCTTTTTCATCAATATACATTTGCTAGCGTGGAATGCTTCAAGTTTCGCCACAGCTATCCATAGTCTTATTAGACTCACCGCGAGCCGCGGCCTAAATAAGGCCCAGCTGTCGCGCTTTGACGACGGCCTGGGTCCGGGTGCTCGTTTCGAGCTTTCGCATCGCATTCTTGATATGAAAGTTGACGGTGTTATAGCTGACGTTCAGGATGACCCCGATCGCCCAAGATGACTTCCCGTTCTCGACCCATCGCAAACACTGTACTTCCCGCTCCGATAGCACAAGCACTTTCTCATGGACATCCGACATGACCTTCACCTGGGCTTGAGAGAATACGAACGGCATCAGCAAATGCCATACCATTCACTCGCCCCAGGCAAACTCTCGCCGAATCAGAGCAAGTTCCTCGCGAGGCTGCCATCTCAAGCGGGCCATATCGAGGAGCTCTCGCCATCTGTCGTAAACGCAACAACAGCATTACGAC
The DNA here is from genome assembly GCF_023073835.1 of Bradyrhizobium sp. 153. Lineage (NCBI taxonomy): Bacteria > Pseudomonadati > Pseudomonadota > Alphaproteobacteria > Hyphomicrobiales > Nitrobacteraceae > Bradyrhizobium > Bradyrhizobium sp. 153. The sequence goes on from NZ_JADPKH010000088.1 coordinate 12,841, forward strand.
AATGGTAGGCTCAATGTGTACGTCAAATTCTGTGTGAAGCGGATATCACCCCTTCACCGCTTTCCTCGCGCTAGAGAGCGCGATCAACGCTCGTGACCTAGAACGACTCGATTTCACGTCAATACGTGGCAATTATGCAAGCCCTTCACGTCGAGATAAGCTACCAAAGCTGGTCATTGATCGCTCTCAACACACAAGGATATGAACAGCGACTTTGAGCCAATCGAAGCTCGGCTTTTCAGGATTTGTGCATGCAGTATCAACCACAAGCCCATCGGCTCGCCGCAGGCCATCAAGCCACGCGGCGATCGCCTGTCGAAGAGCTTCGCGCCGAGATCTGCTCGAATGGTGAGCTCTCGTTTCTGATGGAGGCGCATGATGGCCTTTCGGCTCGAATCGCCGAGCGATCTGGCTTCAAGGGGCTCTGGGCGTCCGGTTTGTCGATTGCCAGCTCGCTCGGCTTTCGCGATGCCAACGAAGCGTCATGAAGCCAGCTCGTCGAGAGCGTCAAACGCATTGTGGATTCGACTGAGCTGCCAGTGCTCGTTGACGGGGATGGCGGCTTCGGCAGTTCAACAATCCGCGCCTTCTCGCTCGCAAGCTTCGTCAGGCTGGAGCGGCGGGCGTCTGCCTTGAGGACAGCTGCTTTCCGAAGCTGAACTCCCTCATTGGAGAGCGGCATCCGCTCGCCGATATCGATGAGTTCTCCGGTCGTCTGCGGGCTGTAAAGGATGTCGTTGGCGACACTCTTATTCTCCCGCCAGGATCGAAGCGCTCCGCCGGGCACGGACTGAACGAAGCTATCGTTCGGGCCCACGCTTATGCCGACGTGGGGCCGATGCTATCCAGATTCACTCGCGGAAAAGTAGCGCGGACGAGGTGCTTTCGTTCGCCACCGCGTGGGAGAACCGGCTTCCTGTCGTGATTGTTCCGACGGCATACTACCGAACGCCAGTTTCCGCTTATCGATGTGCGCACATCTCCACGGTCGTTTGGGCCAATCACCCCATGCGAGCTGCAGCAGCTGCAATGCGCAGTGTCTGCGATGCTATCGCAGCCCAAGAGAGCGTTGCGAGCATTGAAGCTCATATCGCACCGCTCACTGAGATATTCGAACTTGAGATATGATGGACTGGTCGCGTCGGAGAAGCGATATCTGCAACCTCGATAGACTGGGACAGCAGGGCTGTCACCTAAAGTTTGCTTTCTTCAAGACCTATCCAATGCGCCCCTCGCCTCTCATCGGCTCTGCTGCGGTCTCACTCAAACGGCTGCGACGTAAACGTTCTAAGCATGGCAGAATGAGCGATTATGACATAATGCTCCTCGACTTTTGCTCGTCCAGAGTGCCGCCGACTTTCGTGCTCTCTGACATCGGTTGTGGTCCAGAAGCCATCGTCGAGCCGTCGCGCGAGAACTTCGAAATCTTCGAAGATCCCCGGTCAGTCCCAAGACGCGACACTCGCGAGTGGGCGGCTGCGCTTTCCCGTGAGCTGAAAGTGGAGATTGCGAATTTGCACCGAACGGTGAACGGTGTCGATCCGGATAAGGTGCTCCGCTGCCAGGCTCACGGCTCCTGATGCAGCCCAGCAAACCGCTATTGTGACTGGGTCACGCGATTGGTCGCATCCGGAATTGGGGAGTCAACGCGGCTCGGCGCAGGTCGTCATCCCACCAAGACCAGTGCCTTTGCATTTAGACAGGAGGGCGCATTCTCAATCATGAGTTTGCCACGCTTCTATCTTTGCTTGTGAGTTCCTCGTCGGAAAGCATCTTCGCCCCGATAATGCCAGCCGCTTCTAACGCGACGATCTCCGCCTCGGAAATCCCAAGAAGACCTGATAGAATCTCGTTGTTATGCTGTCCGAGCGTAGGTGCAGCTGTGCGGATCGGATAGGGTGTCTCTCCCTCCCGAATTGGCATCGAAGGCTGCGGATGCGGGCCTATGAACTCACGATCAATTTCCTGCAGAAATGCGCGTGACTTGAGATGCCGATCGTCGAGCAACTCAATTGGCAGGCGCGCGACCCCAGAAGCCACTTTTGCACCTTGCAACTCGGACATAGCCTGATCCGCCTCGCGGACTAATGCCCATTGCGCGAGTTCAGTCTCGATAGTGTCCTCCAGGGCCCGACGACTTTCTGCCGCTCTCAGCGATAGGTCCTCTGCCCAGTCAGGCCGGCCAATTAGAAGAGCAAGTCGCTGCCACATGCTCGGATCTGTCGCTGCTACCACGATCCAGCTGTCCTCACCTGCACATTGGAAACATCCGTGTGGGACAAATTGCGGGTGTCGATTGCCGTAACGTTCGGCGGGGGTACCGGTTGACTGGACCGTAATCCAAGGCGCGGCAAAAGGTATCATGCACTCGATTTGTCCCAAGTCAATGAACTGCCCCCTCCCCGATTTGCGAGCGTGAATCAGGGCAATCAGAACTGCGGCGCAACCATTTAGACCGCCGACCGGATCTCCAAAGGCGGGGTGAGTCATCGTGGGCAACCCGTCGGGAGGACCGATCACGCCAGGCAAGCCTGATCCCTGCTCGAGAGTTGACCCGTAGGCTCGGCAGTCGCGGTGGACGCTGTCAGCACCGAAGGCCGTCATTGATATCACCACGAGACGAGGATTCAGCGTCTGAAGCACTTCGTACCCAAGGCCGAGGTTCACCATCACGTCGACTGAGTAGTTACTGACGACAACATCGGCTCCCACCAACAGCCTTTTGGCAAGATCCAATCCTTGAGGCCGCTTCAGGTCGAGCGTAACACCACGCTTGTTGCGATTCATGACGCAAAATCGCGCTGTCTTCTCGTACATTTGCTCACGAACATAATCAGGCCGTCGGTCAAAGCCACGCCACCAGTCCGGATATTGGACGGCCTCGATTTTGATAACATCGGCGCCGAGATCAGCTAACGTGCGGGTACACAAAGGGCCAGCCCAACCCATTGAGAAGTCGACGACCCGGATTGTGCGCAAGGGAAGGTCACTGATACCGGCGGAGCCAGAGGAGCCAGATACATTCCCGATCACGAAATTGGCAAAAGCCTGCTGCTCACCAATACCCGGAACCTTTCCCCCTCTGCGCGGCGGGGTTTGCGTGAGCCGCTGCATCGAGCCGGCCGTCAGCGCTCTTTCGCTGCCAAGCACAACGGGTACCACTGCGCCTCGAGCTCTCTTCTCAGAGTCATAGAGAATATCTGGTATTGTGGGCACCGGCACGAGTGGGATCTTTCGTTTTAGCCCCTCTTCAAACCATTCCTCGGCCGTACGCGCCTTCAGTCTCGGTATGAATTGACCTTCGATCGCTTCCGCGTATTGGAGGCGGTCTTCGCCAAGACTGAGTGCCGCCTCATCACGCAAGGCTGGCAGCTCAAGCATATCGCAGAAAGACCGCCATTGGGCCGGAGTACCTGTCGTAACGCCGAGCCAACCTTTCTTGGTTTCGTAAATGCCGACCGGAAAGTGCGGCCAGAAACGATTGACGCCGACGCGCCGCGTCAGTTCAGCGCGTCCCATAGACTCTGACATGAGAAATTCACTAACCGCCAGCGTGGCTTCGTGGATGCTGAGGGACCACGACCGACCCGTCCCGTACTGCATTCGCGCGATTTCCGAGGAGGCAACCGCGATGAAGCCCCATAGTCCGGCGAGGATACCCGTCTGAAAATCCGGCGCATGCAACGGGGGCCCCTTGACCGACCCAACCAACCTTATGAGCCCCGCGAGCGCGCGAACGGTGGAATCGGTTGCTGCAAACCCGGCATAAGGCCCCTTGCCCCCAAACCAGCTCGCAGTGAGGTATATCAGTTCGGGACGTCGGTTGCGAATAGCAGGGACGTCGATTGGCGGGCAATCTGCGTGATCAACGTCCCGCCCATCAATCACAATATCGGAATGTTCGATCATTTCCGCCAAACGATCTAATGCGTCTTTGTCTTTCGGATCGATGATCCTGCTGGACTTATTGACGTTCAGAAAGCCAAACCACGCGCTTTGGCCACCACGCGTGAGCGGCTCGCTCCGGCGAAGTGGATCGCCGGATGGCGGCTCGACCTTCTGAACATAAGCGCCGAAATCGGCAAACAAGCGTGCGCAATAGCTCGAGGCAGCTGAGCTTCCAATCTCGACGACTCTCAGATGCGATAATATCTCCATGGAGGACTCCGGCTACATTAAAAGTGAAGATTGCAACTCCGACACAAGCGCCCCTGAGCGACGCAGTCCCTGACTCGGCCGAGGGCCAACCGGCGCTCGGTTGCTCACGGCTTCCGATCGACCGCCAGCAACAAACGTGCCGGTTCCCTTCATAGGGACGCTCTACAGGTGCTTTGAGCTCGATCTCGCCGTCTCAGCCGCTGGCATCAAATGCCTTTGGTCTGGGCTCTGATCAGTCGTCCGGGCAACCACGCTTGTACTCGTCCCGATGTCGTCGTGTTAAGCAATCCTTTGCCAAGGACTTTAAGGACAATCATCGACGCCGGCGTTCATCTGAATGACGTGCTTTCGGGAGAGTTATAGCGTTGCAATATCGCGCCATAGGTTGGCAAGGCAGCGTGTTGCAAGTCCTACACAATGTCGCAAACGAATCTCATTCACGTGCTGCACAGCCGCCAAGTGTCCCGCGATAAGACGGCACGATTCTTGCGAGTGACAACGGGTCTACCAGAGGGCGACAACCGTCAGGCCGTTCATGCGATTGTTTCGTTTGATCCGATCTAGCCCACATTGCTGAGCAGGCCTTAGATCGTTTCAAACGGGAAGTTCTCATGCAAGAGTCGCGCTCCATGCCGCCTGGATCCATTGAGCTTTACGCGCAACGTACGTCCGCCAGGGAGGCACTGCGTCCAATTGATCGCCATTTCCGTCTCGGCGAGCTCGCATACATTTCCTTGAAGGAAGCACTTGTGCGCGGCCAGTTCCGGGCGGGCCAGAAGCTGACTGTCCGCGGGATCGCTGAAGGTCTCAGGATTAGCACCTCACCGGCCCGAGATGCGATTATGCGATTGATCGAAGAGGGAGCACTCGCAAATGCTGGACCCAAGACGATTGTTGTGCCAGCCCTGACTCTAGCCACGCTGGACGAGGTCACATCAATTCGGTTGGCGCTTGAGCCACTCGCCGCGTCCATTGCTACGGAGCGTATCGCTGGCGACACGGTTGAACGTCTAAAGAGACTGAACTCGCAAATATTCAACGAGACCAACCATTGTGCCATGCTAATGGCAGACAAGGCCTTCCATTTCTGCGTATACGAAGGTGCACAAATGCCGCGAATGGCAGCAATGATAGAATCGCTTTGGATGCGAATCGCGCCCTCGTTGAACGAACTTAGCGCTACTTTCGCAGATCAACAGTCGGGTGCGGCCAATCATATGCAAGCAATCATTGGCCTTCAAGACCGCGATAAAGCGCTCGTCCAGGCTGCAATAGATAAGGACATACGAGACGGATACCAACAGTTGGTGGGGCGGCTTAAACAGCTGCGCGGCCGCCACCGGAGAGCTTAAAGGAGTTGAAGAGAGTGTTCTTTAAGAGTTGCGAGGAACGACAACCATTGTCCTTAGAAAGCTACTGTCTCCGCTTCATGCTCCAACGCTCTCTCGTTTGATTTAGATCGAGGCTGAGTTCGCTGTTACACCACGGCTGGCCGGAGGCTGGTGAGTCATTTCGAAGGATGGTACGCATCCGGCGGGCGCCGTCTTGTCTGACACGCTGTAATTCGCCAAGCGTGTGACCTTAAATTTAGCTTCAAGGTCATCAGGCGATGCGGGTCGAG
>NZ_JADPKH010000102.1:0-15681 GCF_023073835.1 Bradyrhizobium sp. 153
CTCTAAGTTCGTCGAGCTTGTGCGTCATCTCCTTCTCTTCGACGAACAATGCCCTACGTGCGGAAAGCCATTCCTCACGCGAGACGACTTTGGGTGGAGCGAGGGTGCCTGCTGCCATAGTCAAGACTCCTCTGATTGTGGGTTCTAAAACGTAGGTCCTCGCCGATCGGTTCCTTGCTTGCCTGGCCATTGCGCCGCCGGCTAAGCTGCCCCCCCCAGCGTCCGAGATGGCTGCTGGACGACCTGCATGTCCGAGTCGGGTCAATCGGGTCGATGAGCCGACAAATTGGCGGCGGCTCGGAGCACCTGTTCGATCTCAAATGTCAGCACGACCTCGTAGGATTGGGCCGAAATCATCGCGGACCGGGCCAATAGGAAACGTAACAGATGTGCGGTAGAATTATAAAGAGGCCACCAACTGAGGCGAGCTCAATTCAAGTGACGGCGATACTTCTTGATGATCTCGCGAAGGTCAGGACGGAAGAAGCGCGATGCGCGGTCGGCCCAGTACCTTTTCCATCCACCCGCCACGCTATATGGCCCGGTCGGAGCAAAGAGATTTCCCGTCGTCGGTGAGTCATGATCATCCTCGAATTGGAGCGCAGGTGCGGCGCGCGCAACGATGCGTTCGACCAGCATGGGTGCGAGTCGAAATCGTCTTGCACCGCACGGCCGGACTATACAGGGGTCACAACCGGCCGATCACGACCAAGCAACGTGACATCCGGTTCATCCTCCGAAGCTGACGCTGACGGCTACACACCCCACCTACGCCGCCTTCAACACCGGCGGCTGCGACGGCCGGATCAGCGCGAACGCGACCTGCACGATGCCGCCGGCGAGGCCGAGCGCGACGCCGATGCGCCAGGCCATGGTGTATGAGCCGAGCGCGTCGTAGAGCACCCCTCCTCCGTAGGCGCCGAGGAAGCTGCCGATCTGGTGGCTCATGAAGGCGAGGCCCTGGATCATGGCCTGCCAGCGCAGGCCGAACATCTCGGCGACGGCGCCCGCAACCAGCGGGCCGACGCCCATCCAGAGAAAGCCCATGATCGCGCCGAACAGCAGCGTCGAGAATGGCGTTGCCGGCAGCATGAAATACCAGGCGAGCGCCAGCGAGCGCAGGATGTAGATCGCGCCCAGCAGCGCCAGCTTGTTCCAGCGTTGGCCGGCCCAGCCGAAGAACAGCGAGCCCAGCACGTTGAAGCCGCCGATCATGCCGAGCGTCTGTGCGCTCAGCATCGGATCGAGACCGCAGATCGCCAGATACGACGGCAGATGCGTGGTGAGGAACACCAGCTGCATGCCGCAGACGAGATAGGCGCAGGTCATCACCACGAAAGACGCGTTACCGAACGCGGTCCTCGCCGCAGCCATGGCATTGGCATCGCTGATGTCATCGGCCGCGGGCTTGGGCAGCGGGATCTGGTCGACGCGTCCGGCATACCACGCCGCCGGTATCATCAGTACCGACATGATGACGAAGCCGGCAAGGCCAATGCGCCAGCCAAAGCTCTCGTTGAGCATCTGCCCGATCGGCGCCGACAACAGCGCGCCGAGCGAGCCCGCACCGGAGACGATGCCGAGCACCGTCGAGCGCACGGTTTCGGGCACAGCACGCGCCGCTACCGACATCGCGATCGCCGCCGCGGTGCAGGCCAGCGAAGTCCCGATCAGGACGCCGCCGCCAATCATCACGCTGACGAGCCCATTGGCCGTCGCCATCAGAGAGAGGCCCACGATGTACATCAGCGCGCCCACGATCATGATGGGACGGAAGCCGTAACGCACCGTCATCGCGCCGGCCAGCGGCTGGAGAAAGCCCCAGGCGAGGTTTTGCACAGCCAGCGCCAACGTGAAATCCGACACCGAGATGTGGATGTCATGCGTCAGCGGTTGCAGGAAGATGCCGAGCGACTGCCGCAGCCCCATGCTCAGGGTCAGCATGATCGAGGCGCCGATCAGGATCGGCAATGTCGGACGCAGAACCTGCAACAGGGGCATTTTTCTTCTCCCTTTTGGGCACGGCGCGAACGCCGCCGTCTGCTTTTGCCGTTGATTTTGGTTACACAGACCTGTGTACTTAGGCTATAAAGGGCCGGTGCTGTCAAGCGAACAGGACGCGCGCTACCGCATGGCTCCCCCGCCCGCCCCACAGACGATGAAAGAGCGGATCCTCGAGACCGCCGATAAGCTGTTCTACCTGCAAGGCATTCGCGCCATCGGCGTCGACACCATTGCAGCCGAGATCGGCATCTCCAAGCGCACGCTCTACAACCACTTCCCCTCCAAGAACGCGCTGATCGCGGCTTACCTCGAGCGCCGCTTCGTGCACGCGCGCGCGTCCGACAAACCGCCGGCCGAGCAGATCCTTGCGACGTTCGATTCGCTGGAGCGGCGGTTTGCGGCCAAGGATTTTCGCGGCTGCCCGTTCGTGAATGCGGTGGCCGAGCTCGGGCCACAGGACCGCGCCGTGAAGAAGATCGCGATCGCCTTCAAGGAGAGCCGCCGCGTCTGGTTTCGCGATCGCCTGAACGAGCTCGGCGTTGCGGACGCGGAGGCGCTGGCAACCCAGCTCGTGCTGCTGGTCGACGGCTCCATCGCGCAGGACCTCGTGCGCGACGATCCTGCGATGGCCAGGGCGGCGAAAGAAGCGGCGAAAGTGCTGCTGCGGAATGCAGGGGTGGATGTCGGTAGCGATGCGAAGAAACCAATGAAGGGGAGCAAGCGCGCGCCAGACTAGCTGCTGTCGCCATATCGCTTGCTGTCATCACCCGCGAAAGCGGGTGATCCAGTATTCAAGAGACACTGAGGCTAGAACCGAAAAGCCGCGGGCGTACAGGATTCCCCCGCTGGAGCCTGTCATCGGGCTCGCCGAAGGCACGACCCGTTGGCGGGGAATGACAGCGGAGTTTGTAGGATGTTCGGGATGATAGCAGAATGCGCCTGTTTTGCCCGACGTGTCAAACGGACTTGCTGTCGGCGTCAGCCGCTTTGCTACCCGCGTAGGCCATTGATCCGACTAGCGCCGGCTACTGTGCATGGGGTTGTTTTCGCAATTATTGTGTCGCAGTAGCCTTTACGCCGCCTGCGACACCACGCGGTTGCGACCGTCGTGCTTGGCGCGGTAGAGCGCGGTGTCGGCGCGCTTGAGGACGTCGCCGACCGCCTCGCCCTTCTGCTCCAGCGTAGTCAGGCCAATCGAGATCGTGACCTCGATGCGCTTCGTCCCTTTGTGGATCGCAAACGGCTCGCCCGCGATCGAGCGGCGCAGGCGCTCGGCGACCATGCCGGCGACGTGGAGATCGGTCTCCGGCATCACGATGACGAATTCCTCCCCGCCATAGCGGCAGGCAAGGTCGATGCCACGGATCGACTTGCGCACCCGCACTGCGAATTCGCGCAGCACGTCGTCACCGGCATCGTGGCCGTAATTGTCGTTGATCGACTTGAAGTAGTCGATGTCCAGAATCATCAGCGCCAGCGGCTTGCCGCGGGTCGCGGCCTGCTCGGCGAGCGTGGCGAGATGGCTCTCCATGTAGCGGCGGTTGTGCAGGCCGGTGAGCGCGTCGGTGATCGCCATCTCGATCGAGTTCTGCACGTTGTCGCGCAAGTGATCGGTGTAGCGGCGGCGGCGGATCTGGGTGCGGGCCCGCGCCAAGAGTTCGGTCTTGTCGATCGGACGCAGCAGATAGTCGTTGACGCCGATCTCGAGGCCGCGGAGCAGCCGCGTCGAGTTCTCGGGGTCGGCGATCGCCAGGATCGGAACGTGGCGCGTGCGCTCCAGCGAGCGCGCTTGGCTGCAGAGCCGCAGGCCATCGAAATTGTTGAGATCGAGTGAGACGATCAAGAGGTCGTAATTGCCTTCCGCGGCGTGGAACAGCGCCTCCGTCGGGCTCGGCTCGACGTCGATGGTGTGCTCGGCGGCGAGGATCGTCCCCAGCCGCTCATAGGAGGATTCGCGGTCGTCGACCAGGAGGATGCGGCCGCCCCTGCCGGTGTCGGCCACGGCGCTGCGCTCCGGCGCCTGCATGCCGATCTCGAGCGAGGTGATGGCGCGCATGCGCAGCTCGTCCGTCATCATCTTCAGCCGCGTCAGCGAACGCACGCGCGCGATCAGCACGACGTCGGAGACGGGTTTGGTGAGGAAATCATCGGCGCCGGCTTCGAGCCCCCGGTTGCGGTCGGAGGGGCTGTCGAGCGCGGTGACCATCACGACAGGAATGTGGTGGGTGGCCGGATCGGTCTTCAGACGGCGGCAAACCTCGAAACCGTCCATATCGGGCATCATCACGTCGAGCAGGATGATATCGCATTCGGCGCGCCGGCTGATCGCCAGCGCCTCGGCGCCGTTCGCCGCGGTCATCACGTCGAAATATTCGGCGGACAGACGAGCTTCGAGGAGCTTCACGTTGGCAGGAACGTCATCGACAACCAGGATACGCGCGGACACTTTGAACTCACTTCCTATCCGATAAAACGCCGGACCGTCTCAATGAACTTGCCGACCGAGATCGGCTTGGACAAATAGGCCTCGCAGCCGCCCTCGCGGATACGCTCTTCGTCGCCCTTCATCGCGAACGCGGTGACCGCAACGACGGGAATGGCGCGCAACTCCGGATCGTCCTTGATCCACCGCGTCACCTCGAGTCCCGAGACCTGCGGCAATTGGATATCCATCAGCACGAGGTCCGGCCGCATCTTGCGAACGAGGTCAAGCGCCTCGTAGCCGTTGCTGGTGCCAGTGGTCTGGTAGCCGTGTGCCTCCAACAGGTCGCGGAAGAGCTTCATGTTAAGCTCGTTGTCTTCCACAATCAGGACGGTCTTAGCCATCCCGCCCTCCTGTTTGGTCCGCAGACCCATACATGTGACGCCTCAGGCGCCGCTCCCCGGCGCTTCGAAAACTGGATTCAAACTAGCCTCAGATTCGCTCTAGTTTCGTTAAACCCGAGGGCCGACTTTCTGCGATTTGGTTTCCAGTTGCTTGTCGGGGGTCGCAAGACTCGAGGCGAAGACTCGGGCATGATGATTCCAAAGTAGACACTGAAAGTTAACGGAAAGGCAAACCGGCCGCGTGAAAAAGCCTGTTCACAACCCCCGCGAAGTCGCTGAAATCGTTGCGATTCAAGCACTGTCCTTCGTCGCCGGCGAGCCCGAGCGGCTGGGCCTGTTCCTGGCTGAGACAGGGGTCGGTCCGGAGACCCTGCGCAATGCTGCCTCGGACCCCAATTTTCTCCTCAGCGTGCTCGATTTCGTGCTGCGCGATGACGAGACCGTGAAGGCCTTTGCGAAGGCCGCGGAACTACATCCGACCAACGTTGCCGCAGCACGGCAGGTGCTGGGCGACGCGCTCGGCGACCCCACCTGGGAGCGCGACGTGCCGTGACCGAACCCGATCCGGCAGGGCCCCGCTGCTTCTGCCGGGATTGTCTGGCCGATCTGGACACGGGCGTGCGGCGCTGTTCCGCTTGCGGGTCCCCTCGCCTGGTCCGCCACCGCGCGCTATCGAGCCTGACCATCGCCCACATCGACTGCGATGCCTTCTATGCGACGGTCGAGAAGCGCGACAATCCTGATATCGCCGATAAGCCCGTCATCATCGGCGGGGGCAAGCGCGGCGTGGTGTCGGCCGCCTGCTACATCGCCCGCACCTATGGCGTCCGCTCGGCCATGCCGATGTTCAAGGCCCTGGAGGCCTGCCCGCATGCGACCGTGATCCGGCCGGATATGGCGAAATATGTCCGGATCGGCCGCGAGGTGCGCCAGGCCATGCAGGCGCTGACCCCGCTGGTCGAGCCGCTGTCGATCGACGAGGCCTTCCTTGATCTGTCCGGCACCGAGCGGGTTCACGGCACGATCCCGGCAAAGGTGCTGGCGCGCTTCGCGCGCGACGTCGAGCGCGATATCGGCATCACCGTCTCCGTCGGCCTGTCCTGCAACAAGTTTTTGGCCAAGATCGCCTCCGATCTCGACAAGCCGCGCGGCTTTGCCGCGCTCGATCAGGACGAAGCGCGCTTGATGCTGTCGGAGAAGCCCGTCGGCTTCATCTTTGGCGTCGGACCAGCCACGCAGGAGCGCCTCGCGCAGCGTGGCTTCCGCATCATCGCCGACCTGCAGAAGGCCGACGAGATCGAGATGATGCGGCAGTTTCCGAGCGACGGCCGCCGGCTGTGGCGGCTCGCGCGCGGCATCGACGAACGCCGCGTGGAGCCCGATCGCGGCGCCAAGACGATTTCCAGCGAAACCACGTTCGAGACCGACATCCGCGATTTCGCGGCGCTGGAGAAGATCTTGTGGCGGCTGTGCGAGAAGACGTCGTCGCGTCTCAAGAGCGGCGAGCTCGCCGGCTCGACTGTCACGTTGAAACTGAAGACCGCCGATTTCCGCCAGCGCACGCGCTCGCAGTCGATCGCCGCCCCGACGCAGCTCGCCGCAAAGATCTTCTCGATCTGCCGCGAGATGCTGGCAAAAGAGATCGACGGCACCGCCTTCCGCCTGATGGGCGCCGGCGTCAGCGCGCTGCGTGACGGTTCGGTCTTGGACGACACCGACATGCTCGACCGCCGCGCCGCGCACGCCGAGCGCGCGGTGGACAGTCTGCGCAAGAAGTTCGGCAGCGCTGCGGTGATCCGCGGCATTGCGTATGAGGGGCCGGAGAAGGCGCAGGAGTGATCAAGTCCTGCTCAACTCAGTCGCGTTCAAATATCCGTGCACCCGGATAGGCGCGCCGGGCATACTGAACTACCAATTGCCGATCCTGAGTTTCCACGAACGGCGTTCGGATCTGACAAGACCCGACGATGAGGTGCCACAGGCCGTTGAGCTTTCGAATGACAACGTTCATTTGAGCCTCTCCCCGCAGTGACCCGAGTGGACTCAAATTGTAAGAATCTCCCGCCGTCGCTCAATTCTACCAGTGTAAGCTCAGCGCATGAGAAGGATTAGAGGAGATATACAAAGGTATGTTGACCATTGCTCCCACAGCCTCTGTCGCCGACTCTGGCGGCAATCACGGCGCGTCTTGCCGAAGCGGGGATCAACGTGAATGCGGTTTCGGCCTTCCATCACGATCACCTCTTCGTGCCGGCGGACCGAGCCAACGAGACGATGGCTGTTTTGCAAGAGATGGCCAAAGGCAAGTCGGATAGGTAGAGCGAAGCGACACCCATCAAGCTCCATCCGCACAACAAGGGCGATGGGTTTCGCTCCGCTCTAACCATCCTACCAGTCACCTCAATCCGCGACTGCCACCGCTTCGATCTCGATCAGCCACTCCGGCGCGGCCAGCGCGGAGACGCCGACGAGCGTAGAGGCCGGCGGCTCCATGCCTTCGAAGAAGACGGAGCGGGCCTTGCCGATGATGGGGCGCAGCTCCGGCTTGTAGTTCACGACGAAGGTCGTGATCTTGACGATGTTGGCGTAGCTCGCCCCCGCCGCCTTCAGCGCGTGGCCGAGATTCTGCATCACCTGCGTCGTCTGCGCGGCAATATCGCCCTCGCCGACGATCCGCCCCTCCTCGTCCACCGACACCTGGCCGGAGATGTAGATGGTGCGCGCACCGGTCGCCGTCACGACGTGGGAATAAGCCGGATTGTGATGCAGGCCGCTGGGGCGGAGATGGTCGAGCTTGGGCATGGTGCTGGCCTCCCGAAGTTTATGGTTGGGAGGAGCCTAGCCGGAGAGGACGCCGAGGACCAGCCCAGTCATTGCGAGGAGCTTTTGCGACGAAACAACCCAGACTGCCACCGTGGAAACAGTCTGGATTGCTTCGCTGCGCTTGCGATGACACGGAGGAGACCACGCCCTCAATTACAGGGCTTGCTGTCCTTCACGTCGAACTTGCCCATCGCGCCCGAAATCACGAAATCGTTGTAGTCGAGCACGAGCTGGCGCGAGACGCCGTTTTCGTAGAGCTCGAACGCCATCGCGTAGACCGGCGTCTGCTCGCCTTCCTTCTGCTGGGCGTCGCGATCGAAATAACTGACGGTGACGGGCCAGCGCTTCAGCGCTTTCATATGCTCGTCGGAGGTCGACGGATCGGACGAGGTAGCACGGTCGGCGGGGATCGGCTGGCCGATCACGGTGAGCGTGTTGTAGACCTTCTGGCCGTCGTCGGAGCCGTCATAGACGGAGAGCTCTAGCAGCGACTTGCCCTCCTTGGCGGCGGCGATGATGCGCTGGATCTGCTCGGTCGGGAATACGATCTTGCCGTCGAGGGTGAATGTCTTCGGCGCCGGCAGCTTCAGCTTGACGTTGATGTGGTCACCGTCGCGCTCGGCCGAGCCGTCGACACGGCCGGCATCCGCCTCGTTCATGCGCGTCTCGATCTTGAAGTGGTAGCTTTTTCCGGCGGCGTCCTCCCAGGAATTGGAGCGGAGGTCGCTCAGCGTGACCTTGCCCTCGCCGCTGTCGAGCTCGGAGACCTGGCGGAATTCGGAGGTGTAGCCCTCGCAAGCGTTGCCCGTGAAATTGTAGAGGATGCGGCCGCGCGCACTGTTCACCGAGTTGGAGCGCGATTTCACGAGGCTGAGGTCATAAAGCGCCTGGTGCGCGAGGAACGGACCGTTGGCGGCCTGGGCGCCACCGCCAAAGCCGACAATGGCCGCCGCGAGCGCCATTACACCGAGCGAAATCCGGAAAAGGTGCACCATGTCTGTTCCTTGAGGACGCGTCCTTGGGGAAGCGCAGATTCGACATTTTAATGACCGTTCCATTGCGTCGCAACTGAGGCCGTTTCACGTAAAGTTGCCCCGCCCGCGTTGAACCTGCTCCCCTGCCTCAACAAAGTACATCCCCCTCCAGTTGCTTGCATGTGGCGGCACGATGGGCGAAACAGGGCGCGCCCGGCCTCCCACAGACGTGCCGGGGACGAATGGAATCCTGGACATCGAGGTCGAGACATGGCGGGCACGGTCGAGCAGAAACTGGCGGAACAGGGCATCAAGCTGCACGAGGCCCCCACCCCCGTTGCCAATTACGTGCCGTTCGTGCGCACCGGCAATTTGCTGTTCGTCTCCGGCCAGGTCTGCTTCGACCCGGCCGGCAAGCTGATTGCCAAGGGCAAGCTGGGTGCCGGGGTCTCGATCGAAGACGGCGCTGCGGCCGCTCGCGGCTGCGCAGTGAACCTGCTGGCCCAGGTCAAGGCGGCCCTCGGCGATCTCGACAAGGTGGTGCGCGTGGTCCGCCTCGGCGGCTTCATCAACTCGGCGCCTGACTTCCTGGACGGGCCCAAGGTGCTGAACGGCGCCTCCGACCTGATGGTCGCGGCCTTCGGTGACAAGGGCCGTCATGCCCGCACCACCGTCGGGGTCGCCTCGCTGCCCGCGGACGCCGCGGTCGAGGTCGATGGCGTGTTCGAGGTCGCCTGACGCGAATGCGCGCTCCGGATTGGCTGACAGCCCGGCCGGTCGCCCATCGCGGCCTGCATAACATTTCACGGGGCATCGTGGAAAACATGCCAGGCGCGGTGCAGGCCGCGATCGCAGGCAATTTTTCGGTCGAGGTCGATATTCAACTCTCCGCCGACGGCGAGGCCATGGTGCATCACGACCATGCGCTCGGCCGCCTCACCGAAGCGACCGGAGAGGTGATCGACAAGACCGCCGCCGAGCTGAAATCCGTCAAGTTCAACGACACACCGGAGCGGATGATGTCGCTCGGCGACCTCTGCGCCCTGGTCGCCGGCCGGGTACCGCTGGTGATCGAGCTGAAGAGCCATTTTGGCGGCGACCGCAAGCTGGTGAAGCGGATGGTCGAAGTGCTGGCGTCCTATGACGGTCCCGCCGTCGGTATGTCCTTCGATCCTGACCAGGTGCTGGCGCTGCGCGAGCTGCTGCCCTCCCGTCCGCGCGGCATCGTCGCGCAGCGGACCTATGAGGACGAGTACTGGGCCAAGCTCACGCAGGAGCAGCGCGACAGCATGCTGTACCTCCGCCACGGCTTCCAGACCCAGCCCCACTTCGTCGCTTTCAGAGTCGACGATCTCCCCGCCCCCGCCCCTTGGCTTGCTCGCAACCTGTTCGGCTGCGCCCTGCTCGGCTGGACCGTGCGCACGCCGCAGCAGCGGACGCGGGTCGGGCGATATGCGGACCAGATGATCTTTGAAGGGTTTGTGCCGTAAGGGCACGGCAACTCTCGTGTCCCGGACAAGCCGCGACGCCTTTAGCGTTGCGGCGCAGAGCCGGGACCATCCCGCCGCGAACGCGCTGCCCGTGGGCCCCGCTCTGCAAGCGCACCGTTAGAAGAGCGCTGCGCTGCGTCAGGCATGCGAGCGCGTTCCCGACCTCTTGAAGTCGCTGCTGCAATGCACGATCTTGGGCATGATGGCATCATCGGAAATCACGCTCGAGGCCGTACCTTCGATTGGCGAAGTGACACCGGAGGATTGGGACGCCTGCGCCAATCCCGGCAAAGCTTGTAATGGGCATGGCAAGGGAACCTCATCCGCTTTTCCAGGCGATTCCGCCGGCCTCTTAAGCTCGGCCTATAACCCGTTCGTCTCACACGCATTTCTCTCCGCCGTCGAGAAATCGGGTTCGGCGACGATCCGCACCGGCTGGGGACCGCGGCATCTCGTGGCCAAGCTCGACGGCCGCGTCGCGGGAATCGTGCCCTGTTATCTGAAATCGCACTCGCAGGGCGAATACGTTTTCGACCGCGGCTGGGCGGATGCCTATGAGCGTGCCGGCGGGCGGTACTATCCGAAGCTCCAGGTCTCGGTTCCCTTCACCCCGGCAACGGGGCCGCGCCTGCTGGTCCGCGACGGTGTCGACCGCGAGCAGATCACCGAGGCCCTGGCGAGCGGGCTGGTGGCGCTGTGCGGGGTCAGCAAGGCCTCTTCGGTGCACGTCACCTTCGCGCGCGAGGCCGAGTGGAAGCTACTCGCCAGGCACGGCTTCCTTCAGCGTACCGATCAGCAGTTCCACTGGCACAATGAGGGGTTTGCGAGTTTCGACGACTTCCTGGCGACGCTGAACTCGCGCCACCGCAAGTCGATCAAGCGCGAGCGACGCGATGCGCTCGCCGCCGGCATCACCATCCACTGGCTGACGGGCAAGGACATCACCGAGGATGCCTGGGACGCATTTTTCGAATTTTACATGGAGACCGGGTCGCGCAAATGGGGCCGGCCATATCTGACGCGCGAGTTCTTCTCGCTGATCGGCGAGACCATGAGCGAGGACGTGCTGCTGGTAATGGCCCGCCGCAACAATCGTTGGATCGCGGGCGCGATTAACTTCATCGGCTCGGACACGCTGTTCGGCCGCAACTGGGGCGCGGTCGAGCATCACCCGTTCCTGCATTTCGAGGTCTGCTACTATCAGGCGATTGATTTCGCCATCAAGCGCGGCCTCCGGCACGTCGAGGCCGGCGCGCAGGGCGAGCACAAGATCGCACGCGGCTACCTGCCGACGACGACCTATTCCGCGCACTTCATTGCCGACCCGGGCCTGCGGCGCGCCATCGACGACTATCTTAAGCGCGAGCGCGCTTATGTTGCGGAAGCCGGACGTGAGCTCGCCGAACTCGGCCCGTTCCGCAAAGGGGCCGACGAGGCGTCTTGACGGTTTGCCGTGGCTGGTGACAGTAAGCGCAAAATCTCGAGGACCCACCAATGACCGCCTACGACACCAACAACATCTTCGCAAAGATCCTGCGCGGCGAGCTGCCCTGCTACAAGGTGTACGAGGACGAGCACGTCTTCGCCTTCCTCGACATCATGCCGCGCGTGCCAGGCCACACGCTGGTGATCCCGAAGGCCCCTGCCCGCAACATCCTCGACATCAAGCCTGACGACTTCGCCCATGTCGCCCGCGGCGCGCACAAGATCGCGGTGGCCGCGATGAGGGCATTCAACGCCGACGGCATCACGGTGCAGCAGTTCAACGAGCCCGCCGGCGGACAGGTGGTGTTTCACTTGCACATGCACGTGATGCCGCGCCACGACGGCGTCGCGATGCTGCCGCCCGCCAGCCGCAAGGAAGACGCCAAGGTGCTGGAAGAGCACGCGTCCAAGCTGATCGCGGCGCTGCAAGCGGCGTAGGTCTTTCCACATCGTCATTGCGAGGAGCCCTTGCGACGAAGCAATCCAGACTGTCTCTGCGGAAGCAGCCTGGATTGCTTCGCTTCGCTCGCAATGACGAAGGGGTCACAGTGCGCCCCTCACTCCGTTTCGAAATCTCCCGCTTGCGGCGCCGCCAACGGCGTGAACTCGCAACGGTCCGGCTTGATGTCGATCAGTGGCGTGTTGTCGAGGCAATCGAGCCCGCGCACCAGGATCGCATTGCCTTCGATGCCGACCAGCTTCACGACCGAGGTGCCGATCGGATTGGGCCTCACCGGCGAGCGCAGCGAAAACGTGCCGCGGGTTTTCTCGTTATTCTTCGGGCTTTGCAGGATGATATCGCGGCGCGACTTGTCGAGCCAGTACAGCACTTCGAGATTGCTGTAGAAGTCGACGCCCTTGATCGCCGGCACGAACGGCTCGAAGATCTCAAGCCGGCAGACCGGGCCGTCATGCCGCCCTTGCCGCGGCGTCTCCAGCCGCGACGTCCAGGGGGTGCGGATGCGCCCGATGAAGACGAGACCGGCATCTTGCGTCGGTGGCAGCTCGATGGCGACCTCGCCCTCGCGGAGCTCCTGTTCGCGAACCATATTTCCTGTTTCCTTGCTGTTCGCCGGTGGTTTTAGCCCAACCACCACTTGCCGGCCAGCATGAAGACTTCGCCCGTGACCACGCCGGCAAAGATCGAGCGACGGGTCAGCAGGAAGACGACGAGCCCGGCCCCGACCGCGCCATAGCGTAAGGCACCGGGGACGCTGGCAAGCGCGCCCGGCGGCTCGACCACGATCTGGGCGATGACGCCGGCCAGGATCGCGGTGGCGACTGCCCGCACCCAGACCAGCAGCTCGGAGCCCTCGTCGATGCCGCCGCCGAACCACAGGCCCAGCATGCGCCATATCTGGTTTGGAACGACGCCGGCGACGAACAGAACGGCGAGCGCGTGCCAGTCGCCAATGAGGTGCGAAAAGCTCATGCGCGCACCGCCCGCCACCAATGCACGCCATAGGCGATCGTACCGGCCACCACGCCGCTGACGAGGATGTCCACGCCGGAGTTCATATTCGCGGCCAGCGGATAGAGCAATATGCCGAGCACGAGCGCGACGACATCGGCGATCTCGCGGCTGTTGCGCGCAGTCGAGAACAGGAACGACAGCGGCGTCAGCAACAGGATCGCAGCTCCAAGCGTCTGCGTCAGGTTGGCGGCGAGGAAATAGCCGACCGTGTTGGCACAGAGGCACACCGACACAAGGCCGCAGCCGAGCCCGTGAACGAAGGCGATGCGCCGCTCGCGCGGCACAAGCGGTAGGAAGCGATGGCACTCGACCCACAGCGTCACGGCCGTGAGATGCGCGGCGAAGACCAACTCGCGTCGCTTGGTCGTCCGTGTGCGCATCAGCGGTAGCACCGAGACCACCATCGGAAACAGACGGATCGCGCTGACGGTCACCGCGAGCGCGGATTGGATGACGGTCGCGCCCGAGCCGAGCGTGGTGATCAGGATGATCTGCGCGGGACCGGCCCAGACGAACAATGTCGAGCAAAGCGCCCAGAGCAGGCTGAAATGGGTGTCGTGGGCGAGCGCGCCGATGCCGAGATAGGTCACGAACAGCACGATGGTGAGGATGGTCTGCGTAATCGAACGCAGCCCCCACGCAAATGCGCGCAAGGGGCTTTGCCATTGAGATGAATCAAGCGGAGGAAGCGCCACGGAAGCTTTGGCCGAGGAGAGGAATCGTGCCTGCATAACGGGCGACGCAGCGGCTCGCGTCAAGGAAGCCCGCGGCGGGGCTGGCATGCGCGCATCCCCTACCCGCTCACACCGCGGTTCTTCAGCACAAAGCACGCACCGCCCGCCTTGCGGATGCGGTTGCACAGATCATCCGCTTCGCTGCGCGTGTCGGCGCCGATGCGCACTTGATAGAAGGCGCGCGTGCCGCGGCTGCGCATCACGGAAGACAGCAAGCTCGGATCGCGATCACCGATCACGGTGCTCAGCCGCGTGACCGCGCGGGAATACATCGCCAGCGCCCTATTGCGGTCGAAGCCAGCGGCGAGCTGTACGCCCCAGACCTTTGCGGCGGCAAGCTCGACATGCTGCTCGAGTTCGGCCACGAACGGATTGGGAGCGCGCTTGAGCAACGCCATGAGATCGCGGCAGCCCGTCGGCGGCGCGCTCGGCGGGCCGCTTCCGGTCGCGCCGGCCTTGGCCCACGTCTCCACTGTCGCACCGGTAATGGCGAGAACGTAGTTGCGGGTCTGCTCCGGCATTGAACCGGTGCCCGCGAGCCATTCCTGCACCCGCCGCGGGCCGGCGTTGTAGGCGGCAGCCGCGAGGCCGAGATTGCCGAACTGGTTGCGCAGCTCATTGAGGAATTCGGCCGACTTGGGCAGCGCCTGCACCGGATTGAAGGGATCAAGCAGCCCGCGCTCGCCGGCGGTGCCTGGCATGAACTGTGCGATGCCCTGCGCGCGTTCGCCGTTGCGGGTCACCGGTCCGACGGCGTCGGACTGGAAGCGGCTCTCCTGCCAGATCACGCGGGCGAAGAACTCCAGCGGCAGATTGGCCTGGCGCGCGGCCGCCTCGATGATCAGGCAGAGCGACTCCCGCGTGTCGCTCTCGCGGGCATCTTTCGGTTTCTCCGCCGGTTTCTCTGGTTCCTGGGCATTCGGTGACACGACGGGCCCAGGCGCCTCCTCCGCCAGCGCCGGCGACAGCACGAGGGTCTGGCACAAGACAGCGATGATCCGAGCTATTCGCATGGCATTGCCGCTATGGGACAATTCAGACCTTGACTTGGAACCCCAGCCCTCTAGCAACGAGCAGCAATATCAATGCAGGTCGCGCCCTGATGGTGACAATCTTTTTTGATCTCGACGGCACACTGACCAACCCAAAGCCCGGGATCACCCGCTCGATCCAGTACGCGCTGGAACGGCTCGGCGTTTCGGTGCCGAGCGAGGACGAACTGACCTGGTGCATCGGCCCACCGCTGCATGCCAGCCTCAAGAAGCTCACCGGGACCGATGAACTCGCTGACCGTGCGCTCCTGCTCTATCGCGAGCGCTTCAGCGACATCGGCCTGTTCGAGAATGAGGCTTACAGCGGAATTACGGACACATTGTCGAGGCTCGCAGCGACACGTCAGCGCATGTTCGTGGCAACCAGCAAGCCTGCCGTCTACGCCACGCGCATCGTCGATCATTTCGCCCTGAAGCCCTATTTCGAGCGCGTGTTCGGCTCCGAGCTCGACGGCACGCGCGTCGACAAGCGCGACCTGCTCCGCTACGCGCTCGAGGAAGCCAGGGTTGATCCGCAGCACGCGGTCATGATCGGCGATCGCAGCCATGACGTGGTCGGCGCCCGCGCCAACGGCATAACCGCCATCGGCGTGCTCTACGGCTACGGCAGCGAGGCCGAGCTGCTCGACGCCGGCGCTCATCACATCTGCGCCGCACATCCCGAGCTGCTCCGCCACTGCGTGACCTAAAGCGTGATGGCATTAAGTTCGATAGCCTGAGTTTTTGAGGTAATTGGCGCATTCGTCGGCGGTGAAGGCATCGAGTGCGTGGCCGATTGCGGCGCAGACCGCATCGACGGTTCGGGCGGCAGCTTTGCGG
>NZ_JADPKH010000135.1:0-833 GCF_023073835.1 Bradyrhizobium sp. 153
GCGCGGCTCGCTCAGCCCTTCGAACGCATGCGGATCATGAATGTTTCATATGAATACTCCGCGATCTGCCACCAGAGATTCTCGTCGTTTCGAAAGTCCACTTGCGAATCGTAGATCTTCTTGAAATCAGGGCTGGACGCGGAGGTTTCCGCATTGACCTCGTTCGAAGCCTTTAGGCACGCTTCCATCACCGCCTGGCTGAACGGACGCAGAAGAGTCCCGTTGGCGACGAGCCGTTTGATGGCCGCCGGATTGCGCGCATCATAGCGCGCCTGAACGTCCATGTTGGCATAGCCGCAGGCCAGAGCGAGGAGCGACTTGTAAGCCTTTGGCAGGGCGTTCCACTTGTCCAGGTTGATGAAGAAATGCAGCGCCGTGCCACCTTCCCACCAGCCCGGATAATAGTAGTACCTTGCGACCTTGTAGAAGCCGAGCCTTTCGTCGTCATAGGGACCGACCCATTCGGTTGCGTCGATCGTGCCTTTTTCCAATGCGGGATAGATGTCGCCGCCTGCGATCTGCTGCGGAACCACGCCGAGCTTTGAAAGGGTCTTGCCCGCCCAACCGCCGATCCGCATCTTCAATCCGCTGAGATCTTCGACGCTGTTGATCTCCTTGCGGAACCAGCCGCCCATCTGAGTGCCGGTATTGCCGCCCGCAATACCGTATATGTTGTACTTCTTGCCGAACTCGTTGAGCATGTCCTGACCGCCGTGATCCTGAAACCATGCAGTCTGCTGGCGCGAGTTCAGGCCGAACGGTACCGAGCAATAGAGTGCGAAGGTCGGATCCTTGCCGATGAAATAATAGGCGGCGGTGTGGCACATTTCGAC
>NZ_JADPKH010000095.1:0-15397 GCF_023073835.1 Bradyrhizobium sp. 153
ACTTGCCGATGCCCCATCATGATCTTCAGTCCTGCCAATTAGACAGACTGAATCACTGATATCTCTGCGTCGCAACAGCTGCCTTTTTCAACAGAATCGGAAGCGAAGCAGAAATCAGATGCTCCTTCCGAGCTTATCGGTGATGGCCCGATGCGGTCGTTGCTGGATGCAGACTCCAGGGACATCCAAACAGCTCGAATCTTAGGCGGGCTAAGCAAAAAATATGCAATCCGCAATTGCGGTCCCGAATACTTCACCTAAACCTTTCCAAAAAATTTACTGGATCACGTGCACACAACTTCAAGTCATTTTCAGCGCCGCATATTCAACAATCACGCCAGCAATCCAAAAATAGATCTGGAGATAGCCATGGGGACGGTCGTTCATCTCAAGCAAGCTGGTCGGCCGCTATTGCCGTTCGAGATCCATGACGGTGAGCGCGCTCTTGCGGAGGAACTGGACAGACTCACGAAAGCGAGGCTGTGGACCGCCGTCGGCCATCTCGAGGCAGCCGTGAAGAGCGCCGACAAAATTCGCGACCGACTCCCGGCCGGACCGATCAAGGATGATTTCGAGCACAAGCTGGCGGCGCTTACCCGGAACCTCACCCATTTGCGCGAACAGGTCGGGCAGTTGTAATCCTATTGATGGAGCCTCAGTTCGGAAGCCAGTGATGTTACCAAGTGGCCCCTAGCGTCGGACATCCCATCTCCGTTTTTGCGTCGGCTCTTTGGGGTAAACCGGCCGTAGTCACGGTCAAACCTGATTGACGCCAATGACCCCAAAAGAGACATTCGACGAAGAAAGACTGTGGGCGTTCGCCGACATCCTGAAGCGTCACGCCTTCAATGACGATCGGCTTTAAGGCGATCGTGTTCGAAGCTCACGCAACCAACGCGGTTAACAACTGCAGCCGTTTCAGCACGAAGCGGCCACAGTGCTTCCGCCTCAGCACGAAGTGGCTGTCGGCAAAGGCGCCCTATCCTGTCAGCACAGCGTTCTGCCCGCGTCAGCTGCCGAGGCGAATCGCCCACTGACAGCCGCACACGACTGTTGCCACATAGAGCGCGGCGCTTACCTAAAGGACCTCTACTCGAACTTGTGCCACACCTCGATCAGTAATTCCTAAGCCGCGTGCAGCGCCAAGGGAGAGGTCCAGCACGCGGTCGCGAATCCACGGTCCGCGGTCTGCAATCCGAACTATGACCGACCTGCTACTCGCAATGTCGGTGACGCGAACCCGAGTTCCGAAGGGAAGACTTCGATGGGCCGCCGTCATTTCATCGCGATTGTAGAGCGACCCGCTCGCTGTTTTACCCTTTGTATAAGAATAGAAGGACGCTTTTCCGGTGAAGGCTTTATTGAACGATTTGGAAGGCCGGAGATCGTCTGGCGTCCGCGTCCATAGTGGCCCTGCCTGAATATCCTCAGGAGGACTTTGTTTTTGCTCCTTCTCTTCAGGAGCAGGTTCAGCATGTGCCTTCGGAATAATAGACCATCTATCGTCGAAGTTTTGTGCTGAAGCATACGGAGACTGCAAGCAAGCAGATAAGGACGCGATCGCGATTCTTGCAAACAGAAGACGCATGATCAACTCCACTCACTGACAAAAAACAACGAATCAATGATTTTTAACAAGCGGCGTTCCCGAGCGTGCAGAGCAGCATACAACGGAACAGCGTCATCAATTTGGGGTGATTTTTTGGGTAGGTCGGAACTACTCTGTGGCGCAGATTATGCGCCGAGCGTCATCCGTAGCTGCCTCGCCCGACCATCCAACGACCGTCTGCTTTCAGGTGGAGAGCGGATTCGTGAAGTCTCTTCACTCCAGCATGTGATCCAAACGGACATCACTAATCCTTACAACTCTCTCCCGACGTGTGTGCTCTATAGTCGCGTTACATGGACAGCGGAAGGTCCTATGGTGGCCGCGACATGATCCACGTCCTCGACATCGATCCGCGCAATGCGCGGCGTTGCCTGCACGCCGGACGGCTCCAAGCAGGAGCTTAGCCGGACGGTAGTTGGTGCCCTCCGGATTATCCCCTTCCTTCATCAAACAGATTTGGTGTGTGGCTCTTGCGCGAGGAGAAGCCCAAACAAGGAGGCATGTCGTGAACAAACCCTTTTTCCCGAACGTGACTCTTCCGGCGTCTGACCATCGCCGCTTGGAACGGCTCGCGCAGGCGGGCGCGGATCAAGGCGACGTGGACGCACGTTTTCTGTTGCGTGAGATCAACCGTGCGGAAGTCGTCCCTGATCGCGCAGCCAGATTGGACAGCATCGTTACCATGGGTTCGTGGGTGACGTTCTGGATCACTTGGGGCTTCCCCCGCGAGACAAGGCAACTGGTGTACTCCGAAGACTACACGTCCGAGCGAACCCAAATCCCCGTGATGTCGCCGTTGGGTGCAGCGTTGGTCGGGCTGAAGGTCGGAAGCGAAATTCCCTTCTTCACCGCTGGGCGCACCAACGTCGTCAAGATCGAACTTTCAGCCGAGGTGATCCGAATGATGTTGTCAGGGTTCTGTTTAGCAATCCGGAGGTCAAGGGCAAGAAGCTCTTTGATGACAATGATCCGGGACCATCGGCCGCTTAGGAAAGGAGAGAAGGTAATGAGCAAGACTAATCGCAAAGGCAAACCTGAAATCGTGTTGCCGCCCATCGCTGTGATAGAGGATGAGGCGAGGCGTCTCAACGCTCTGGCCAGTTCGAGCGCGGTGCTCTTCCCGCGCGTGGCCCATTTCCTTGCACAGGAGATAGAGCGTGCAAGCGTGGTGGCGGACAATTCCGATCTGCGCGGCGTAGTCCGCATGGGCTCGCAGGTCCGGTACTGCGATGACAAGACCGTGAAGTCCGGGACGTGGTATTGGTTTATCCCCACGAAGCGGACATAACGCTGAAGCGCGTCTCGGTTCTCACGCCGGTTGGAGCTGCGTTGATCGGCCTGTCGGTTGGCCAAGCCATCGAGTTTCAAACGCCGGGCAACAACAAGCGGTCCTTGACGGTGCTAGGCGTGTCCAACTGAAGGAGGCGTTGATATGCGCGACGTTTCAACCAGACAGGCCGCCTTTACAGTCATCGGTATCACCATCGTCTTGGCTGCCGTGTTCTATCTTGCGACCTTCTTCAAGGCTTGAAGGTCCAACCTCTGGGGGCGGCCCCTCTCGGTCTATGATCGAGCTGGGGCACCCCACTGCGCGTTGCCCGCGCGGTGAAACTCGGTCGTCCGTAGCCGAAGGAATTGCTTAATCGCCGTCGCCGGGTCGGCGCACATCGTAACCGCCAACTGGGAGCTAATGAATCACTGGCTCACCATAGAAACGGCGGTGCAGCTTTTCGCTGACGCCGAAGCTGATTTCCAAGATGAGGCGCGGCGCGCGTTTGGCCAGCGAACCCATATGGAATCCGAAGGGATCCTCGACAAAGCCGAAGCCTTCAGGCCCCGTCAGTTTCACGATTGCTTCGCGACCATAGGTCCGCTCGATTTCCTCGGAGGGGTGGCCGACCATAAGGGTGAACTGGTGTCGCAGAAGGCGCTGCCTGTGGCTGCCCACGACATAGACATGCGGGCCCGAATTTTCGTCTACCGCTTCGATGTAGAAGAAGGACTTGATCATCCTCCAATCATCGAGATCAAAATGAAACCGGTCCTGTGAGGCTAGATGGAGGTCGTAGTCTTTCGCGTTCTTGCTCGGAAAGCTCCACCAGAGCCGCGTCGCGGTGACGCGCGCCTCGCCTCCCAGATAGTTCTGGGCGATCTGCAACAATAGCGGATCCTGCTGGACGCGGCAGGCCGCTTCGCAATCCAGCACGCGTTCGAAGAAGTGACCTGTGACAATGGCCTTCCCGGTCGCAAGCTCGATCGGGCGATGTTCCTCGGCGACCAGCTCAATTTTGCGGTCGAAATTGCCGAAACAGGGCGTGCGTCGGGCAAAGGAAGAGATCTGCGACGTAATGTTTGCCGGAAGGCTGACGCCCTGAAATAGCCCGTCTCGCCGCAACTGCTCCGTCACATGCTCGGCGCTAAGTTCCGGGAAAAGCGTGTTCGTGAGATCGATGTGTTCCGGCGGAGCGGTAAACTTCCATGCGAGGTTGCGGAACAGCATCACGCGCCCCAGTGCAAACATCGGCAGCCATCGGGGATTTTCCTTGATGTCGGCTACATACGTCGGCAAACGTTTGAGCATTCGCTGAATCTTTGTGACCATTGCTTGGCCCGCTGTACGCATTACCATGGAACCATTACCTGGACCAATCTCCTTTGTTCCAAATTGGACCAAACCAGACGCGCTCTGCTATTCGGCGTGCACACGATTGACGCCCATCCAGCACGCCCGCCATCGCATCCAAGGAAACTAAACGGACCTGACGCGGGGCAGTCCGCTTCGGTGCGATTGACCCTGAGATATCAACCGTTCTGCTATCGCCAAAGCATCATCCACTTCGATGCCGAGCTAGAAAGTAGCCCCGCAGCTGCGACCCCGCGACGGCCGCTTCCGGGAGGTGAGCCGACCAAGGGTCTTGCAAGCTGCCGAGGGCTGCCTTTGACCCGACCCGGACAGTAGACCACAATTCGGAGGAACTCCTTCTTGGGTACTCTGAAGAAGACCGAGGCGCATAGGCAGCGAAGCTCTGGATAATCTACGCTGAGAGCAATAAGCTGCAGCTTGAAATCCCCGGAACTGTTGGCTCGGATAAGGCGTCAGAGCAATTCGCAGGGGAGGGACGAATGAGCATCGTGCTGCGACCAGGCGCGCCGTCGGATGCCACCGTTTGCGGCAAAATCTGCTTCGAAGCGTTCAGGGCGATTGACGACGAGCACAATTTCCCGTGGGATTTTCCGTCGGTGGAGGTGGCCACGCAGGTCCTGATGATGCTGCTGTCCAACCCGGGGTTCTACTCGCTTGTCGCCGAAAAGGACGGAAGGGTTGTCGGCAGCAACTTTCTCGATGAACGCGGACCGATTGCCGGACTCGGGCCGATCACAGTTGATCCGGCCTCACAGAACGCGACGATTGGGCGCCAATTGATGCAGGCTGCACGCGACCGCGCGCGCGATCGGCATGCGGCCGGGGTGAGGCTGCTGCAATCCGCATTTCACAATCGTTCTTTGTGTTTGTACGCCAAGCTCGGCTTTGACACCCGCGAGACGATCTCGAAAATGAACGGGGCGCCGCTGGGCGTCAGCTTGCCGGGGTACGACGTGCGTCCGGCCGGCGCGACCGATCTCGTGGCCTGCAACTTGTTATGTCATCGGGTTCACGGTCATGATCGTGGCGGCGAACTCGATGACGCGATTAATGCGGGAACGGCGCGGGTCGTCGTGCATCTCGGCCAGATCACTGCCTACGCGACGGATGTCGGGTTCTTCGCCCATGCCGTCGCCGAGAGCAACGAAGGTCTGAAGGCTCTGATCGGATCTGCTCCGGGCTTTCCCGGCGGCGGCTTTTTGGTGCCGACCCGAAATAGCGAACTATTCCGCTGGTGTCTGCAAAATGGCCTCCGACTAGTGCACCAGATGACCCTAATGACGACCGGCCTCTACAACGAGCCTAAGGGCTTTTATCTGCCCTCGGTGCTCTATTGAGCAAGGAGCCTCGGCCCCGCGCATCAGGCCGAGCTTCCGTCTTTGGCCCTAGCCGAACCGCACGTTAGCGGCGAGATAGTTAGCTCCTGAACGTGGACCGGAAATTGCTCACCCGCTCTTGATCAACGCTTTTGACCTGGACCAGACATCACCAACCTTTCGATACCATCATCTCAGCGGCTATGATGGCAAGCCGCGCGCTGCCGAAATCGGAAAATGACACGATCGGAGCGATCATGATTGGGCGCCGGTGTTTTATAAGTTTGATAGGAGCGGCCATCGTTGTCGCGCCGCTCTCGATACGCGCGCAGCAGCCGGCCACACCGGTCATTGGATTCCTCAACAACTTGTCGCGTGCTGCGATCGCCCACCCCGTAGCCGCGTTCCGCGAGGGTCTGAAGGAAGCCGGCTTTATCGAAGGCCACAACCTCGTGATCGAATATCGCTGGGCCGAGAATCACAATGATCCTTGCCCGCGCTGGCTGCCGATCTGGTCCGGCGGCAGGTTGCGGTGATTGTAGCGACCGGCGGTGGCGCCTCGGCGCTAGCCGCAAAGGCTGCGACCACCACAATTCCGACCGTGTTTTCCTCAGCCACTGATCCTGTCGAGCTGGGCCTCGTTGTCAGGCTAAACCGACCCGGCGGAAACGCCGCCGGCGTTTATGTGATGACAACTCTTTGGAAGCCAAGCGGCTGGACCTGCTGCACGAACTGGTGCCAAACGCCGCGACCATCGCCATGCTGGTCAATCCGGGCACCCCCGGCGCCGACAGCCAGTTGACGGAGGCGAAGACGGCTGCGCAAACCCTCGCGCGGAAGATTCACGTTCTAAGGGCACACAATGAGCCGGAACTTGACAGGGCCTTCGCGATGCTGGCCGAGCACCATGCCGACGCTATTCTTGTCGCGGCCGATCCGTTCTTCAACGCTCACCGCCAGCAGATTGTCACACTGGCAGCGCGCTGCGCCGTTCCCGCAATCTACGAGTTCCGAGAGTTTGCCGTGGCCGGCGGCCTGATGAGCTACGGGATCAGCTTGGCCGACGCGTACCGGCAGGTTGGACTTTATACCGGCAAAATTCTTCAGGGCGCCAAGGCCGCCGACTGGCCGGTTACGCAGCCGACCAAATTCGAGTTGGTCATCTGAAGGCCGCGAAGGCGCTGGGCTTCACTGTCTCGCCGATGCTGCTCGCCCGCGCCGACGAGGTGATCGATCAGGGGAGTTGTTGCTGTCGGTGCACGAGGCAGCTTGTGGCCCATCGCACCTCATCGAGGTCCGCTCAGTGAGGCATGGCGGACCAGATTTGCGAAGCGCCGGGAGACCGGCAAGGAGTAGAGAGTGCAAGTCTCTTACGATGAAGGAGTAGCGATCCACATCGGCCCCGAGTCATGCGCAGTTGCCCGCGAGGGTTTCGGCGAAGCGTTGACAAGGGGGGCGCATAGGCCAGCCATCGAGCCGCGAAAGAGTCCTATTCCGGGTGCCGACGCCGTGCAAATAGCGGAAGGCAACACATCCAGGCGCGTCATCGCGAGCGCCAGGACGACCCGGCGTGGTCAGAGACCCTGGCATGTGCAGACGCTCCTTGCACGAGAACCGGGAGATCTCGCGATCGACCGCTCGGCAACAGCCGTCGGTCCGCATCGGGAAAGCGAGGAGCCGTAGCCGATGATGCACGGTCGCGAGAAGTCAGACTCTGCCATAGTAGCTGTGAAGCCGACGAACAACGCGGTCCCGACGGCAGCGGAGCCGGTGGAGCCAAGGGCGAGGTGCCATCGTTGCTGACCATGCCTTCACCACCGGCAAGATCGCACAGGGCCGAATTGTTAGTGCCGCGCTCCGGCTAATATGCGGTCTTTCGGCTGGGCGTGAAATCAGATAATCTTCTTTAGAGCTGCTCTTTGAGACGGGATGAGCCGACGTCTCCGTTCAGACCCTCAACCGAGCTGTCCCTTGAGCTGTGCTAGTCCCGTCGCCTCCAAGTGCACCTGCACATCTTTGCACCGGTCCCGGATAGTCTTGCTCGATCCAGGGCTGTCCGCGAGACGAACCTGCTCGATCATCAACAACCTAAGGGTAGATCCACGTGGCTTGGGCCGAACGCTTTGTGCTCGAACTTGCCTCTACAGGAGCGTGAATGCGCGCTCCTCGCCAGCGGCGGGGCCCAGGATGTAGGGGCAGACCGTCTGGCGCTCGCCGTCTTGGCTCAAGTGAACCGGCCGGCGTTCAAAGAAAAGCTTGTCCGAGCGCAATGAAGACTTCGCTATGCCCTTCGGTAACGATCTGGAAGGGCCGCTTGCGACCGCGGCGGGGCCGGTAGACTTCGAAGTTCGGGTTGAACGTTGCTACTAGGGTGATCCCCAAGCGCTCCACGAGCGCAAAACTGGTCCGGTCGACGAAGGAAAAGCTCTCGTCAGCGAACCTTGCCTCTATCTAGGAAGCCGCATCTCAGCGCCGACGATGCATACGAACTCCGCTGTCGCGCAGGCCGGTCCCAGAACACTTCCGCCCGCTCGCTGCTAAACTGCGCTTTGAGAAGCTGCCACGTCTCGGCCAGCGCCAGGTCCGTCGTGAGGTGCTGGTCGATGCTCCGGAGAATGGACTTGGCGCGCTCATTCTGATGATGGCGCTTGGCTGCCCGCTGCTGGCGGTGCTGGAAGCGTGGCTGCGCGAGCAGCGTGCTCGGCTATCGAACTCCTCATCGGTCACGAAGCCAGTCGACTACATGCCGCGCCGCCGGGATCGGTTCACTCGCTTCGTCAATGAAGGGCGGATCTGCCTGACAAACAATGCGGCGAAGCGCGCGTTGCGCGGCTTTGCTCTCGGCTGCAAGTCCTGGCTGTTCGCCGGCTCAGAACGCGGCGCTGACCGCGTCGCCATCATGGCGACGCCGATCATGACGGCAAAGCTCAACGACATCGATCCGCAAGTCCGGCTGGCGGACGTCTTGGCCCGCATCGCCAGCACCCGCAAGGTCGGCTCAATGAGCTGCTGCCTTGGGAATGGAAGAACAGCCCTGTTCAGTCTGCGGCCTGATAGGGCCACCGCACCGCGCGATCATCCCGCGGCCCTCACCGGACGGTTACGCCGCGAAGGCGCCAGGACGCGAACAAGGACGCTTCGCGACCGCATCTAGCGTCTGCGCGGCCGCTGGCAAGCGCAACGAGATACAAATCGTTAGCCTTACTTGGATGGCTTAGTGGCCGGCGGTCGCTTCGCTGCTGGCCTGCGCGAGATGATCGTCTCCACCTTCTTCAGCGTCTGTGCAAACTCAGATCGAAGATACTGTTCGTGCTTCGGGTCTGTAGGTTCCGAGAGGAATGCAATCTTCACGAGGAAGCGGTTCAGTAGCGACGCTATCGTAAGGTTGCCCGAGTGTTGCGAGCGCAGGGCCGTGAGTTGCCGACGCATCTCGATAAGATCAAGTTTTCCGTCGTCTGAGTGCTGTTTCAATAGAATGGCCTGCAATCAAACGAAGCCGCCGCGTCGAATGTGTCGAATATGATGGCGCGACGGCTTCGCCACTGGGGACCGGACTAACGGCAATGTCCGGCCGTTAGAAGCTATCGCTCCTTAGCTTCGCTGCAATGAAAGCCTGAAATTAAACTTGATGTCGCGGTGGCGGGTTAATTCTGGAACCGCGAGGGAGGAGCATCCAACGTGATCGAGCCAGTCAGACCGCCAAGGCTCACGAGGCACGGACCTGTGCTCGCTGCCGCTCGACTTCCTCAGCGTCCTTATTGTCTACAGTCATTAGGGAGTTCTTGGCATCGCCATGAACCTTCAGCAGTTCGTCGAGCTTCGCATGAATGGACTGCGTGTCGCGGTGCTCGGCGCGCTGGATCACGAGGGTCATTCCCCAGGTCGCGAGAGTAGCGCTTAGTCCAGTCGGCGCCGTTCCGGGGTAGGACGCGGCCCGATCGCTCGCCCGGATGACTAGCATCCGACGGCCGTCGTGCTTCACTTCGTGGACCCATCAGGTCCAGCCGGCACGGCTTTGGCCCGTTACCCAGAACTCAAAAACTGTGGGCATGCGCAAGAGATAGCTACGCCAGCGGTTGTATGTCAGGGCGCCGGCTGTCCAACAGAAATGGCCCCAGCTCCGGGGGCTATGATAACAGCTCGGGCCGACAGGGATGTGCCTTGGGTAAGGCATCCGGAAAACTTGGCAGGTAAAGCCTTCCAGGCCGGTTTCGCCCCCACAGGCAATCAGCGGTCTTTATCCTCTTTGCATCCTCTTCGCCTTTGGGCTGCCGTCGGCGCCGCCATTACCATAGCCGTTGTTGCGATGAGGGCCGGCCGGCGCGGCGCCAGACCTTGCGATTGGACGTGAGGACGTCGACAGCAGGAGCGCTATGGCCGGAGGTGTCACGGCGGCAAACTTGCCACAGATCTTCAGGAATTCGCGTCGTCGTCTGCTTGCCTTGTCATAGCATCTTCCGCACGTCATCAACCGTTCAAGCTGCCTCGGGTTTTGCATGCCGGTTTCCGCGCAGCGGGCACCGGCATGGAGGTCGCCAACCTGCTTAGTGGGGCGGCATTCGTATGCCAACGACGCCCACAGGTCGTGGCGCGGGGCCCATATCAAAGCGCATGCATCCGGCCGACCTCGGTATACGATACCGGCGGCAAGCTAAATCATACAGTATTCAATTAGGCGCGTCGTGGAGTTGATTTGCTGCGCACCTCTTCATCCGCAAAGCCGCCCGGAGGCAACGAAGGCATCGGCGAGCCTCAGACGATCAGATCTTGTTGGAAGGGCAGGTGTAGGCCCTGGCCAGCAACCTCCTGCTCGCCGAAACGCCAAGCATCCGCCGCTGCATCGGCCGGATGGGGCCATGCGGTCGCGGCGGAATCGTCCTCCGGATCGAGCGCGGCGACAGGGGCCGAGGAAACGACCACCGGCGCCGTCAGGCTCGCATGCTGCTGTTCCGCACCCGCCTCGAAATGGAACGCGGACTCGGCCTGCTCGCGTAAGCCTTGGTCCCCGACGCTTTGGATGACCACGGTCACGACTTGGGGCGTGCCGTCGATCGTGGTCACGGTGAAAGTGTCGGTCAGCGCGTCGCAAGGCCTCAGGGCCTGGACGGCGGGGTTGTCGAGCGCGAGCACATAGGTCCACGTGCCGCAGGTGGTCATCGTGAAGCTGCCGTAGCCGTTGTCGCTGGCCTGCGGACATGTTGTCGCTGTGAAGGTGTCGTCGGGATTGTCGACGTCCCTGTCGGACAAGGTGCCGCTGGCGCGTGGCGGAGGGTCGCAGGAATTGCTCCGCTCGGTCACGCGTCCGCAAGTATCGCCGCAGACGACCGCGGCGTCGTTGCTGCCCTCGATCGTGACGGTCACCGTCTGTGCCGTACCGTCCGCTGCCCTCACGGTGAAATCATCCGTCAGCGCCTGACCTGCGTTAAGCGCCTGCACCGCGCAATTGCCGTTGTCGAGCGCGAAGGTCCAGTGCCCGTCCGCGGTCATGGTGAAGCTGCCGTAGCCGTGGTCGCTCGGCTCCGGACATTTGACGGGGTCGAACGCGTTCGACGGACCGTCGACGTCGGTGGCGGTCAGAAGGCCGCACGCGGTCGGGACGCCCTGCGCCGAATTGTGGACCCCGCCCGCTTCAACCACGCGACCATGGGTGTCCCCGGAAATGACGGCCGGATCGTCGGCGCCCCGGATGGTCATCGTCATGACCTGCGGCGTGCCGCCGATGGTGGTCACCGTGAACGTGTCGGTCAGGTTCTGGCATGCCGCAAGCGCCAGCACCGCGGCGTTGGCGGGATCCAGCGCGTACGTCCAGTGCCCGTCGGCCGTTATCGTGTAGCTACCGTAACCTTTGTCGCTGGTATGCGGAGAGTTCACCGCCGTGAACGTGTTGGCCGGATCGTCGACGTCGGTATCGGTGAGCGTGCCGGTCGCGGTCGGGACGTCGGGTGCCATGGACGCCGCCACGATTGCGGCGGCGGTCATGGCACCCGCCGCGACGGATCCATCCGTCTCGCCGCTTATCGCCGCCGCGTCGTCGGTGCCGGCGATCTCGACCGTGAAGGTCTGGCTCGCTGAGGCGAAGCCGTCAGACGCCATGATCGTGAAGCTGTCAGTGCTCGGCGCCTTCAGCGCGTTGATGGCGTCGTTGTTCGGCACGTAGGCGTAGGCGCCGGTCGCGCTGTTCAAGTACAGGATTCCGAAGGAGCCTGCCTTCTCGACGTCGTAGCTTGCGCCCGCGAACGTGGAGGGGCCGACCGCGCCGCCCGCGATGCCAAAGATCGGCGTCGCGCCGGAGCCGAAGCTCGCGGCCGAGAAGCTGCCGCTGCTCGCCGAGAACTCGTCGAACGCGACCGTGTCGACCTCGACGGGGCCCGACCCGAGTGTCAGCGTGGGTGGCGAATGGATCAAGGGCGCATCCGGCGCGAAACTGGCCGGCACCACCAGCCCGGGAAGGGCATGTTGTGGAATGGGCCCGTCCGGCGGCTGGAAGTCGATCGGGTGCGGCGACTGATCGACCGCTTCGCCCGGAGGCGTGCCGGATCCGCCCGGGCCATGGTCTTTCGAGTAATTGGCGAGCACGTCCTGCTGCTGGTTCTGCAGGTCCTCCATTCGCGAAGCGTTGTTGGCGACCTGCGCGAAGCCGACGGAAGATCCGGTCCTGCTGAGGATGACCGTCTGCCCGGGATCGTCCACGATGATATGCCGCGGCACCGCCTCCTTCGTGACGAGTTCGAACGTGCCATGCTCGAACCCCTTGTAAGTGATGGAGGCGTCGTCGAACAAGGCGAGATCGGGATCGGCGGCCCACGCCTCCTTCATCGCCGACAGGATCAACGTCAGGAAGGACAGCCCTCCGGCCCATCCGAGTCCCGCGACGACCGCCGACTCCCTTGCACGCTGGCCGCGGACGGACGCCGGACTGCGTTGGTCCGGCGCCGGCCAAAGACCGCTGAAGACACGTGCGAGCGACATCCTGAACGCCTCGCATGCTGCCGCTTCCGCCGACGCGGCCGGACCGATCGACCGAGTGTAAGTCGCCACTCGCCGAGGTTTCCGGTTCGACGCCAGCCTACGCTTTGTCGTCCCGAGGCCCCTTCACAAATTGTTGACTCGGTGTGCGTAAATGCGCTCTTTTGTTGGTCCGGAGCGGTCAGGACCGCCGTCCCCCACGACTGAAAACGATAGTCGCAACGTGCGATGTGGTGCGCCGGGCGCGGCTCTGCCATTATTCCGCAGGGGTGAAAGCGGGCTCTTCACGGACGGGAGCGGACGCATGCGCGGACAAAGGACGGTTGCAGGACTCCTCGGCCTTTTGCTCGTGGCGGTAGCGTGTCCGCCTGCGCGGATTTGGGCGCAGGAGGTCAAGCCGATCGGCAAGGTCGTGACCGTCGCCGGCAAGGCAACGATCGAGCATATCGATGCCGCGGTCGTGCAGGCGAGACTGTCCGACGACAGGGCCGGAGCGAAGCTCGGCGATCCAGTCTATCGAGGCGACGTCGTCAGGACCGGCGCCGACGGCGGCCTCGGTATCAATTTCGCCGACGGCAGCTCCTTCAGTCTGTCGAGCAACGCCAGCATGGAAATGAACGAGTTCGTCTACGATCCGGACGGCAACCACAATTCGACCCTGATCAGCTTGACCAGAGGCACCTTCACCTTCGTCGCTGGCAGCGTCGCCAAGACCGGCAGCATGAAGGTGGACACCCCGGTGGCGACGTTGGGGATCCGGGGCACCACGCCCAATATCGAGCTCTCCGAGGACGGCACGGTCAAGTTCGCCACTTTGATCGAGGACGGTAAGGACGCCGTCATGAAGCGGAAGGCCGGTCCGGCCGTTGCGCCTCCCCGGCAGGGCAGGGTCGACCGCGCTCTCGGCGTCTGTCGGGGATGCTGAAGGTCGTCCGGACGGCGCCAGTTATGATCCTGCTGCTGGCCGTCCCCGCGTCGGCGCAGAAGCCGGAGAGTCAATTCCGGAACGTCGAGCTGTGCAACGCCACCTCGTCGCCGGACCGGAGGATCGAGGCCTGCTCGGCCTTCATCGCGGCCGGCCGTGGCGGGCCGCAGGCCATGGCCGTCGCCCACAACAACCGCGGCATCGGCTACGCGGCCAAGGCCGACTACGACCGCGCCATCGCCGACTTCGACGCGGCCATCCGCATCGATCCGACCTTCGCCAAGCCTATCAACAACCGCGGCGCGGCAAGACTGAGGACGGGCGACTACGACGCGGCGATGGAGGATTTCGACCGGGCCATCGCCCTCCAGCCGACCTACCCCGGTGCCTTCGTCAACCGCGCCGAGGCCTGGCTAAAGAAGGGCGATCTCGTACGCGCCGAAAGAGACTATGCCGCGGCGACTCGCCTGAATGCCGACATGGAGGGGGCTTGGAGCGGCCTTTGCTGGACCCGGGCGAGCACGGGCGACCCGCAGGGCGCGGTGGAAGCCTGCGACAAGGCGATCAGGTCGGGCGCGCATACGGCCGCGACCTACGATTCCCGCGCGCTCGCCCACCTCAAGGCTGGACGAATCGATGCGGCCATAGCCGACTACGACGCCGCATTGCGCATCGACCCCACGCTCGCCGCCGCGCTGTACGGCCGGGGCCGGGCGAAGATCCGCCGCGGCGAGACCGCTTCAGGAGAAGCCGACGTTGCGGCCGCGAAAGCTGTCCGGGGCGATATCGCCGACGAGTTCGCGCGCTACGGCGTGCGGTAATCCGTCCTCAATGCATGCCCCTCCGAGAAGACCATCGCCTCGCGAGGCTCGCGCCGATGGTAGTTTGGCTCACTCATGAGCTTTGGTCGCAAAGGGAGTGAGTTGTCGACTGGGAACCGTATCAGTACTGCGACTGGTTCTAGCCGGGCATTGCGTACTCTTCAGCTTTCGGCAGGGAGCCGACGGCCGCGTGAGTAGCTGCGGTGGCAAGCTACAGTTTGTCGGCCGCTGAGAGAGGCCGGGGAAGGGTAGGGCACTTCGCAATCCGTCGCATCGCAGGAATTGGCTGACGTTATCGATCCCGTCCAGCTGTCGTGAGCCTGTCGGCTCTCGGCGGGTTTTGTTGTAGAACTCGGTTGAGCAAGACCTCGAACGGTGATTCCGTTGTGTTTGACGCGAGTCTCGGCGAGGTCGATCCATGATGGGCCGTCTGAAGAGTGACCGGCCACATATTCCGTCATCGACAAGTCAAAGCGAGAGGATGGCACCTTCTCTCGTGACGACTTCGATGTGATCCGGCCGGTGACGTCTAGCTAGCTGCACCCTCGATCAATCGATCCCGCCGCGACCGTAGGGCGATCCCGCGTCGCGGACTGCGGGGATCGTCGTCGGCGAACTCCGTAGCGCCACCGAGACCACAACCATCGGCGGAGCAGATCAATGCGATCGGCCGCATGGATGCGATCATCGACAACTCTGGCGTCTACACCGACGGTCAGCGCTTGCGCGTGGGTGCGGGCTCAAGAGCCTGGAGGAAGCCGGCAGCTACGCGACCTCGACGCTCGCCAGCCGCGCCTCCTGAAGGCCGGAAAGTGCGTCCAAAAGCGCAATACCGCGTCGTGATACCCACTTTGGCCGCTATTGGACGATCCGACGGGACAACATCGGCCGCCCGCAATGATGGGCGACCACGGCCGCGTGCCGACCTATCCGTTTGCACACAACCAAGACCCGTAGCGGCCCCGAAGAACAGTACCTGATTGTCCTGCACGCCACGGCATCACTCCCGCTGGGACAACCGCGAAATTCATCGCCGACAAGCACCCCACCAAGGTCGCAGCATTTGCCTCATTCGTCATTTGACTTGCGCGATGTAAGGGGCTCATCTTGAAGTTG
>NZ_JADPKH010000144.1:0-7067 GCF_023073835.1 Bradyrhizobium sp. 153
CTTTTGGGCCGTCAAAGCCCGAAAGTTTGCAATCCCCAAGACCTTCTCGCCCCGAAAACTGATTCTTGATCAACCGCTTGGAGGTTCTTCACGGACGACTAGTTGAGCAGGCAGGGCTTCTGCGGCTGGGCACGCGTCTCGGCCATCCAATCGTTCCAGGCTCGCTCATGCTTGACGTAGAGCTCCAGCCAACGCGCGCCGTGCTCGTTCTGCTGCAGATGAGGCTCCTGATCAGGCAAACCGGCGCGCAATCGCGCATCCGGATTGTCCAACGTTTCGAACTCTAGCGTCTCCGAAATCGTCAGGCCGACGAGAACACGCTGTCCCGCGCCATCTACGATGTATCGCCGCGGAGCGTCCTTCTTGGGTTCACTCATCTCGTCATGCCCCCATTCGCTTCAGTGAGAACCCCGAGTGCCTGCCGGCGAGCCGGACGGTGCCTAAAAGGCTCGTCGGGCATGGCCGAATGTTGAGGTGGGAGTCGAGGTCTCACCGGAGCTTGCAGCCCTTCGCTGGACGCGCCAAGCACGCAGCGCATATCCCAAGATGAGGCCAGCGCCAAAAATGGAAGCGGAGACAAATGCAGAAGCCATGGAGAGTCGTCCCGGATAGTCCGGGGACACATCAAGACCGAGCGGTGTGTCGACATCATGATTTTCGATGACTCCCGGCGCCGAAAGATTGCTCACACCTTGACTTCTTGTGTGCATGCAAGGCAATGCCGTGTCCGATCATCCACCCCCACCTCTCGTTTCGGCCGGCAACGATCCCACTCTATATAGAGATGCTCTTGCGAGCTTGCGGGCCCGAGGCTTTGATCGTCGAGCAGGAGCGATTCGCGCAGACCCCGCTTCCCGCAACGGGAATTTCGGGCCGATCGGTCGGCCGATGCCCTTGCAACCGTCCGGGAGCCGTGCATTATTTCGCATCGCATTTCGAAGGGATTCAATCCAATGAACTTCCGCGTGCTTATTCCATCCATTGCCCTGTCTGCTCTTGGCCTCACCTTGACCGCATCCGTGGCGCCAGCCGCCGAGCTCGCGCTTGGTCCGGCGCATCATCGGGCGGCTTTCGTCCAAGGCGGAGTTGTGCTGTGGGATGATGTCTACCCGCCCGCGATCTATGGTCCCCAGCTTCGCCCGGTCGAGGAAGTCGCGGCCATGAAGGCGCACGCACGGCCCGTGTCCCAGCGCTGGTGGGGATACTGGTACGTTCGGTAATTCGAGAGCGCTTGGCTGAGCGCAGCCTGGCTCTATCAACGACCGCCGCCGTTCCGGACACCCCGGCCGGCGGCGGTTTTGTTTTGAGCTGCGGGAGGACGGTCGACCCATGCCCGCCGCCCTTTCCAAAAGAACCCTCAAAAAACTACCTCCAATTACTTCAGGTACTTACGGGGATCGATTTGCGAAATTGCTCGTACCCCGCGAATCCTTTCTCGATACTCGCAAAATCAAGCAGCGAATTTGCGCTCGGTGAGCACCTGCCGTCGGGGCATGCCAGCTTCAGCCTTGAGCCTCGGGCTCGTTTGCGGAGTTGATTGATGCTTCAATCATGCGGACTGGAGACTTCCTCTTATGCATCATCACCTCGTCGGCCGCCTGCAATTTAAAGAACCGGTGCAGCTGCTGATCGATCAGTCGCTCGATGCGTTCTTCGGCGGCAAGGTCTGCGAACAGGCGCTTCTCGTTCAGCACCTTCGCAGCAGCTTCTGCGGAACGATTGCCTTCTGTAGTGGGGTGACGCGTGCGCACCATTGGAAGCAATACGCCGTCAACCTCTCTTTTAAGCGCAACGATCCATTGAGAAGTGGTCTCGTAGTTTCCTTCCGGGCAAGCCTTCTTGAGGTGTTCGGCGAATTCGGGGGGCAACATCTCAATTGCGGGCCGTAAGGTCGACGCAGCGCGGTCGCGATAGAGGCTGGTACTGAAACTAAAGAGCTCATCGTAATCTTCGCGGACGCGCCGAGAGCGCGTATTCGCCTCATTGAGCCTTGCCGCCTGCTGTTTCTTGTGTTCGAGCCAATCATCAGCGAGGGGCTGCGGGTGCTGCCACAGAACAGCATTTTCTGCACGATCAAGTTCGGCAGCCAGATCGAGTTCGTGCTTCTTCTGAATCCGACGCTTGCGCCACATCAAGAAAGCGATGCTCGCCATGCATTCTTCCTGGAGAGGGCCGTCGGGGCAATATTTC
Organism: Bradyrhizobium sp. 153; assembly: GCF_023073835.1. Lineage (NCBI taxonomy): Bacteria > Pseudomonadati > Pseudomonadota > Alphaproteobacteria > Hyphomicrobiales > Nitrobacteraceae > Bradyrhizobium > Bradyrhizobium sp. 153. The sequence continues at coordinate 2,191 of NZ_JADPKH010000144.1, forward strand.
TCAATTAGCCGACGACGCAACCGGTCGAACTCGTCCGCGCTTTCCCAAGGCATCAAGTCGATCGAAGAGAAGGCGCCGTGCTTCAGGGCGCTCGGCTTCCTGGAGATGACAGCTTTCCGCGCGCTACCGGCGGCTCTTGTGCGAGGGCTGAGAGGCTCATCTCGAGACATGAGGTAACTTCTCCGTCTTGCTAAAGCCGACCTCCCCCTTTCGATTTTGTTCTGGAGTTAGAAAAATCGGCCAGGCGAGAGCCTGCTGCGGCATTCCCGTTGCCGATTCGGATACTGATCTTCCTACCGTTCGAGAAAGCGGTCTAGCTCTACCGTCAGAATGTCCACACTTTTGGAAGGCGCGGAGCTAGCGCGGGCTACCGACAAGCTGCAAGCGCACTACGCGCTAGCTAAAGGCGCCGGTCGGCCCGTCTGCCATACGCATGAAATCAAATGAACATCAACTCTGCGGCGAGCGTCACCAGCCAAAGCAGTAGGCCCACACGAGCAACACTATGCGGCGTTCAGTGGAAATTATACACAAGCTCAAAGTTCAACCGGAGAACTCGGAGACGGAAACGCTCGAGGCTGTAGCCGATCGCGGCTACTTCAACAGCCCGGAGATCCTTGCGTGCCACGAGGGCGGCATCACGGTGACTCTGCCCAAGCCCCTAACGTCGGGCGCCAAATCGGAAGGGCGCTTCGGTGCAGGAGTTTGTCTATTTGCCGGAAGAAAACGCCTATCGCTGCCCAGCTGGAGAGCGGCTGCCATATCGCTACACGAACGAAGAAGACGGCAAGATGCTGCGGCGCTACTGGACCACGGCCTGTCAAAGCTGCTCACTCGAGTCCCAATGCACGAGAGGGCCGGAGCGGCGGATTACACGATGGGAGCATGAGCACGTGCTCGATGCTGTGCAGCAGCGCCTTGATGCAAATCCACAAGCCATGCGCCAGCGTTGAGAAACAGTTGAGCATCCGTTCGGCACGATGAAGGCCCGCATGGGAGCGACACACTTCCTGACCAAAACGCTTTCGAAAGTAGCCGCCGAGATGGCACTATCCGTCTTGGCCTACAATCTGACGCGGGCCATGAACATTGTCGGGATCAAGCCGCTCATCGCTGCGATCGCGGCCTGAGACGCCAGTCCCGGACCTCATAACCCGCGTCCTCCTCAGACGTTTTTACACGGCCAAGACCCATAACGGAATTACGGAACCGCTACGGACCTGATGCATATTGGACGGTTCAAAAACACCGATAACCCTTCACTCCGTGGCCCGGCAGATGGTCTCACCTCGATGCGAGAACCAACAGCAAATTGCTCTTTGATTGAAAGAGGTTCTTGCATCGCTGATGCCTGCACCAAATTCTGGTTTACTCGATCCAGGCTACGGCTTCTTGGTCGAAGCGCCACGCTGGCTTGCCATTTCATCATCAGTGCTGTCCAACAAGGATTTCTTCATCGACGACTTTCGCTCAGCCACCCGCCGTTTGCTTGCGGACTCGCGAGAAGCAAATACTGACCTCACTTAGTAGCAAGCGTATTAGCACCCTTGGCTTTGTCGGGTGTGTTTTGCTGAGTCAATGCTGGAGACGAATTGAGCGGCGCGACGGTCGAAATCGCGAACAGAATTATCACTGTGAGCATGATCGATTTCATCGAAGATACCCTTCTTGACCCGCAGAGATTTATCTGCCATTTTAAATCCGACGCATTGATATAAAATATTTAAAATCACGTCTTCAAGAGATATTTTCAAGTATCGTTCCCCGGGATGGAAGATGATGGACGAGAAGATTGTCCGTTTGCGCACATATCAGAAGAACATAGATCGGTATGTGCGCCTGCTCGAAACGACGCTGACCGAAGTTGAACGGCAGTACATTGAGAGACGCTTGACCGAAGAACGATCGGCTATGGCGCTACTGTCTGCCTCATCGCTTCAGATGGCCATCGAGGCTAACGTTGCCAATCAGGCATGCAACCGCCAGCCCAGCTTCAACGCCGCAGAATAGTGCTAACATCGGTCAACCGTCCGCTGCGCAACTGCCCCGCAAGGGGGGATGCACAGAGATCCGGGTAGCGACGAATGCACGAATCTGCGCAAGCGACTGCGGTCCGCAACTCTATGCTGGCATGGCCAGGATCGGTCCGGTGCCAAGAGCCGATATTTTTCGATCCATTGCATCAGTGACGCGCCCGCCGATGCTCTCGGCCTGCTGTTGCTTGCACTGAGCAAGGACAAGCTTGGGCAGCGGTTACCTTTCTGATCCGGGGGGCTTGACTTAGATCAACTAACCTTCGGATGTGCCTCGGAGCGCGATTTCAACAGCCTTGCGAATTCGCTCACTTTGGCTGGGGGCGATGCCATCCAAGTGGTAAATCCGGCATAGCAGGCCGTTGATGCGCCTTACGATAACGCGGTTACTGGAATGTCGGTTGCGCGCGCGCACCAACTGACGCCGCACCTCGATCAGGTCAAGGCGACGAAACGCTCTTGATCGTACCATGTGAGTTGGACCTTCCGCACGGGTGCTAACGCTCTCGTTTGATCCGGGGTCGAACGATCATGGGCCTCAAACAGATTCAGGCGCCGACCGCACAATCTGTTTGCAGTTAATTAATGACGTGCTATTAACACAAAATTAATTAATTTCAATTTCCGAGTGGGGCGCCGATTTGAATACCCCATTAAATCAAACGTTCGATATTTCCGGATCTGAGGTCGCTTCGGAGTCCTTTGGCTTCCCTGAGCCTCGCCCAGCCAACGCGCTCATCATTCCTGACGCGCGTCTCCTGTTCTCAGGGGAATATGCACGTTCGGGCCATGATCTCATCATTTCCGATGCTAACCATCGACTCACGATCCCCAATTACTTTCTCGGTGAGAAGCGTTCGCCGCTCAGCTCTGCGGACGGCGCGCTGCTCGATGCAAGGGTTGTTGAAGCTCTCACCGGCCATCAAATCTTTGCTCAAGCCGGAGGAAATGCCGCCGCTGGAAAGGTGATTGGCCATGTCGCCACCATAACGGGCAGCGCCAGCATCGTTCGCAACGGCGTTACTATCGAGGCGAATAACGGGGACGTCGTCTATCAGAACGATATCGTGCAGACTGGAAGCAGCTCTACTCTCGGCCTCGTTCTGATCGACGGCTCAACGTTCAACCTGAGTGCCAACGCTCGCTTCATGTTGAACGAATTGGGGTATGAGGGGCAGAGTAGCGCGAGCGGTACCCTAGTCAGTCTGACGAGTGGCGCGAACCATTCGCTGTTCACCCTCGTCCAGGGGGCCGCCAGTTTCGTCGCTGGCCAGGTCGCCAAAACGGGCGACATGCAAGTCGCGACGCCTACTGCCGTGATTGGAATTCGCGGTACAGCAGTCATTCTTAACGTCGATGCAGTGGATGGACAGGTCTCGGTCTCCGTTGCCGATCAGCAAGACGGTCAAGTTCATTCCGTACAGGTCTTCAAATGTGTCCCAACGAACTTGCTTCAAGGCGTTTGTACCGCGGGGGATCCAATCGGGATAGTTACCAGCGACGGTCCATCGATGACCATCACGCCAACGGCCAATTTCGAGGTGACCACCCAAGCCATCAGTAAGAGCCCAAGCCAGGTTGCGCAGGAGTTCAATGCTTTTCAGCAGGTGTTAACGACCTACGATATCGGGAAACAGATCGCTCCAGACACTCCGGCACCTAGCGACGGCAAGCGAGGAGATGTTGATACAAAATCACTGCAGAAGTTCGCTGGGAGCCCGCCATCATCACCCACCGAGGCCCCGACTACTGTTGTTGCGGACGACGTGAAGGGCCAAGCTGGTAGCGGATCGATCACTCCATTTTTTGTGACTCTCGCTTCCATCACGGGAGCTTCTGCGTCCGCATCAAAACCGCTCGTCCCCACTTTGGATACAACGCAAGCTATCGCCTTGGTGTCGTTGGCACCTGTAACTATCGCCAATGCAGGTGGGCCAACCAATCAAGGAGGCCAAACGATCAGCGGAACTGTCGATGCGTCCCTCGTTGGAACGACAGTGACGCTGTACGATACCTACAATGGTGTCACCACACAAATTGGAACGGTGACCGTTGGCTCTGGCGGTGTTTGGAGCACGGCAGTCACTCTGGCAGGAGATGGCGACCACAGCATCGTCGCTTTGGACGCTAGTGCCAACGTTAGCACAAGCGTACCCGTTGTTTTCACCCTGGACATGACGGCGCCCGCGGTCGCGATCACCAGCGCGGGCGGACCGGTCAACCAGGCCAGCCAGACCATCACCGGCACGGTCGGCGTCGCCGATGCCGGCGCCACCGTCACCATCCTGGACGGCACCACCGCGATCGGCACCGCCATCGTGCAGAGCAACGGCAGCTGGAGCACCACGGTCACGCTCAACAACGGCCAGAACTCGCTGACCGCGCGGGTGAGCGATGCGGCCGGCAATACCGCGACCAGCGGCGCAGTGGTCTATACGCTCAGCACCACCGGCCCGACGGTGACCGAGGCCCTGGTCGCCGACACCGGCACCTCAGTCACCGACCACGTCACCGCCAACCCGGCCGTAAGCGGCACCGGCCTCGCCAACACCATGGTGCACTTCATCATCGACGGCAGCCCGATCGTGGCAACCGTGACCACCGATGCGCAAGGCGTCTGGTCGTTTACGCCGAGCGGGCTGGCCGACGGACCACACACCATCGTAGCGAGTCAGACCGACACTTTTGGCAACACCGGCAGCGCATCGCTGAGCTTCACCCTGGACATGACGGCGCCCGCGGTCGCGATCACCAGCGCGGGCGGACCGGTCAACCAGGCCAGCCAGACCATCACCGGCACGGTCGGCGTCGCCGATGCCGGCGCCACCGTCACCATCCTGGACG
>NZ_JADPKH010000144.1:7170-15098 GCF_023073835.1 Bradyrhizobium sp. 153
CACCGCGATCGGCACCGCCATCGTGCAGAGCAACGGCAGCTGGAGCACCACGGTCACGCTCAACAACGGCCAGAACTCGCTGACCGCGCGGGTGAGCGATGCGGCCGGCAATACCGCGACCAGCGGCGCGGTGGTCTATTTTGTGGGCCTGACCGGCGCCATTCTCGGCGACGCCGGCGACAATACCCTGACTGGGACTGCCGGGAACGATGTATTCCAGGGCTTTGGCGGTAATGACATATTCAACGGCTTTTCGGGTGTTGATCGAGCGGTCTATGTCGACGCGACCGGGGGCATTATCGCCGATCTGACGGCAGGGACCGTGACGGGTCCAGGTGTCGGTACCGACACGTTGATCGGTATCGAAGCCATCCAGGGCAGCAACTTTGCCGACCATTACTCGGCGGTCGGCTTCAGCGGCAATTCCGGGGTCCCTGGTACACCAATTGGCCTCAACAATTTCGAAGGCTTGGGGGGAGATGACATCATCGCCGGAACGGTCAATCCTTCCGGCGAGAGTCTGACTCGCATTTCCTATGTCAGTGCGACAGCGGCAGTCGTCGTAGATTTCGCCGCGGGAACGGCGAACGGCGATTCGTCAGTCGGCAGCGACACTTTCACCAACGTCAACTCGGTCATTGGGTCGGCATTTGGAGACACGCTGCGGGGCAGCGACAATCCGAATGGTACGTTCGAGCAATATGACGGTCGTGGCGGCAACGATCTGATCGATGGCCGCGGCGGCTACGATTTCGCCATCTACAACAACGACGTCGCCACAGCCACGGGTATAACCATTAATCTTGCAAGCGGAACCGTCACTGGGGATGCGACGATCGGGACCGATACGCTGCGTTCAGTGGAAGCCGTCCGCGGCACCAAATTCGCTGATACTTACGATGCAACCGGTTTCAGCGGCACCAGCACCAATGCCGGATCGAGCGGCACCTTCAACAATTTTGAAGGCATGGGCGGCAACGACGCCGTCATCGGTAATGGCAACACCCGAATCCAATACACGCAATCAAGCGCCGGCGTGACCGTCGATTTCCTCGCGGGCACGGCGATCGGCGATGCCTCGGTGGGTACCGATACATTCACCGGCGTCAACGCCGTCATAGGCTCGATGTTTGCCGACATCTTTTCCGGCAGTGGCGCCAACGAGAACTTCATGGGCCTTGCCGGCGATGATTTTATCGACGGAAAAGGCGGCTTCGACACGGCGCAATATGCCAACCTCACCTTCACGACGGGTGGGATCAGCGTTCACCTTGCAGCTGGAACGGTGACAGGCGATGCCTCGAGCGGCACCGACACCTTGCGTTCAATCGAAGCCATTCAGGGCACTAACTTTATCGACACCTATGACGCGATCAATTTCGGCGTCACGGGAGCTATCGATGCCGCTACCGGCCTCCCCTATGCCAACGTCAGCAACAATGGCACCTTCAATCAATTTGAGGGAATGGGCGGTAACGACATCATCACCGGCAACGGCAACACGCGTCTGACCTACGCCAATGCGACCGGCCCTGTGACAATCACTTTCAGTCTCAATAGCTGGACCAGCACCACCAGTGGCGCGTCGGGGACCCTAACCGGTGATGGGTCCGTAGGCACCGACACCTTCTCGGGCGTTGGCTCGGTGTCAGGGTCGTCATTTGCCGACACCATCACCGGCTCTAACAATCCCAATGGTACAGCGGAAGATTTTGCGGGTCGCGGCGGCGATGACTTGATCGACGGTAAAGCTGGTTTTGACAGAGCGTTCTACAACAACGACGGGTCTGCGTCAGGTATTCAAGTCGATCTGGCTTCGGGCGTGGTGACCGGCGACGCTTCGATCGGAACAGACACTCTTCGGTCAATTGAGGCGATCCGCGGGACCGCCTTCGCCGACACTTATGTCGCGACCAATTTCGGGGTCTCCGGGCCGAATCTCGGCGATTTCGGTACTTTCAATGAGTTTGAGGGGATGGCCGGCAATGACACCATCACCGGCAACGGCAATACCCGCATTGCATTCTACAATGCCCTGGATGGAGTGACCGTCGATCTCGCCGCCGGCAACTCGCACGGGACGGCCCCTGGTGATGCCGCAGGTACCGGGACAGACACGTTCACCGGCGTGAATGCCGTCCGCGGCTCTTCGTTTGCCGACGTCATCCTCGGAGATGCCAATGCCAATACGCTCGACGGCAGGGATGGCAACGACCGGATCGATGGTCGTGGCGGTGCCGATACCCTGACTGGCGGGAACGGCTCTGACACCTTCGTCTATGCCAATGGCGGCGGAGCAGACACCATCACGGACTTTGACCGCACCCAGGGCGACAACATTGATCTGACAGGGTTGTCCGGCATCTTCACGCTCGCAGACGTTCAATCGAAATCGACGGTGAGTGCTGGCAATACCATAATCAGTTTCGGGAGCGGAAATACTCTGACGCTGATTGGTGTAACAAGCCTCCAACAAAGCGACTTCATCTTTCCGAACGCCACTAACGGCACCTCGAGCCCGGATGTGCTGCTCGGAACGAACCAAGCGGATGCAATTTACGCGCTTGCAGGAAATGATCGGCTTCAGGGATTCGGCGGCAACGATCTGCTCGATGGCGGAGCCGATTTCGACCGCGCTGTCTACACCGATGCCACGGGCGGGATCTCGGTCAACCTTGCGGCGGGCACGGCATCCGGTCCAGGAATGGGCACCGACGCGCTCGTTGCGATCGAAGCTGCGATTGGCAGTGATTTCGCGGACACATTCAATGCGACCGGTTTCGCAGGAGCCACCGGTATTCCCGGTACACCGGTCGGGTTTAACGAGTTCGAGGGTCGAGGCGGCAATGACACCATTGTAACTGCCGTAAACTCTTTGGGCGCGGCTCTGACGCGGGTTTCTTATGTGAGCGCCACCGCGGGTGTGACTGTCGATATCGCGGCCGGAACGGCGGATGGAGATGGATCCGTTGGTCACGACACGTTTGTCGGCTCGGGCATTATTGCAGTCTGGGCCTCTTCATTCGCCGACACCCTTTTCGGAAGCAACAATGGATTCGGCACGATCGAAGTATTTGCCGGCTTCGCTGGCGACGACGTGATCGACGGCCGCGGCGGCTTCGACCGTGTCGACTACAATAACGATCCGACCACCACGTCAGGTATCACCATCAATCTCGCGGCGGGCACCCTGACGGGAGATGCCACCGTTGGTCATGATACACTTGTGTCGATCGAAGCTGTCCGCGGCACCAATTTTGCCGACACCTACAACGCCTCCGGGTTTAGCAACACCAGCACGAACTCCGGTTCATCGGGGACCTTCAACGAGTTCACCGGCGAGGGCGGCAACGACATCATCACCGGCAATGGCAACACGCGTATCGGATTCAACAATGCGACCGCGGGCGTTGTGGTCGACATAGCAGCCGGCACGGCTACCGGTGACTCCTCGGTCGGAAGTGACACGTTCACCGGCGTGAATGCCGTCATGGGCACGATGTTCATCGATTCCCTGTCGGGAAGCGGCATCAACGAGACATTTACCGGACTTGGCGGCAACGACACGATTGACGGTCGCGGCGGCTTTGACACAGCCAGCTACAACAACATCTATCTTTCGACCGGCAGTGTCACCATTGACATGGCGAACGGCACGGCCACGGGCGATTCTTCGATTGGCGTGGACACGCTGCGCTCGATCGAAGCTATCCAGGGAACCATCCTTGCCGATACCTATGTGGCAACGGGATACGGCCTCGCAGGCGCTCTTAACGTCGGCAACAACGGCAGCTTCAACCAGTTCGAGGGGCTTGGTGGTGACGATGCCATCACCGGCAATGGCAACACGCGTCTGATCTACGCCAATGCGACCGGTCCTGTGACAATCACTTTCAGTCTCAATAGCTGGACCAGCACCACCAGTGGCGCGTCGGGGACCGTGACCGGCGATGGGTCCGTAGGCACCGATACCTTCTCGGGCGTTGGCTCGGTGTCAGGGTCGTCATTTGCCGACACCATCACCGGCTCTAACAATCCCAATGGTACAGCGGAAGATTTTGCGGGTCGCGGCGGCGATGACTTCATCGACGGTAAAGCTGGTTTTGACAGAGCGTTCTACAACAACGACGGGTCTGCGTCAGGTATTCAAGTCGATCTGGCTTCGGGCGTGGTGACCGGCGACGCTTCGATCGGAACAGACACTCTTCGGTCAATTGAGGCGATCCGCGGGACCGCCTTCGCCGACACTTATGTCGCGACCAATTTCGGGGTCTCCGGGCCGAATCTCGGCGATTTCGGTACTTTCAATGAGTTTGAGGGGATGGCCGGCAATGACACCATCACCGGCAACGGCAATACCCGCATTGCATTCTACAATGCCCTGGATGGAGTGACCGTCGATCTCGCCGCCGGCAACTCGCACGGGACGGCCCCTGGTGATGCCGCAGGTACCGGGACAGACACGTTCACCGCCGTGAATGCCGTCCGTGGTTCAGCCTTCGCTGACCTCATATTCGGCGATGCCGGCAACAACACATTGGATGGGCAAGCAGGAAATGACGTGATCCAGGGGCGCGGAGGCGCCGACACGTTGATAGGAGGAGCGGGAAACGACCAATTCGTCTTCACCGCGGTTTCCGACTCTACGATTGCAAGCCATGATACGATCAGTGATTTCGTTCATGGTGCAGATCTCATCGACACCTCGGCGATCGCGGGAGTGACGAGCGTGCAGGGCCTGCTAAGTGGAGGCGCCCAAGTTGCGGCGCATAGTATCGCTTGGATTCAGAGCGGCGCGAATACCATTGTCTACGTCAACAGCTCGGGCGTTGCGCAGAACCAAGGGTCGGCGGATATGGAAATTGTCTTGACCAGCGTCACTGCGAATACTTTGACCAATCAGGACTTTCTCTTCCAGATCTAACGGCGCAGTCGTAAACGTGCGCATTGAACGCTGCTCCTAGCCACAGCGTCAAGGAGACCGCCTCGTGTGCCGTTCGGTGACCCGCGCAGCGCCTGCTGAGAAAGCGCGGCTGGCGCGGCTTGCCGCTGAACGTGCAAAGAAAACCGAGCAGGACAAGGTGGCAGCCACGGCCAAGGCTGCTGAGGATGCGCGGCTCGCCGCCGAGAAAGCCAAACAGGTCGAGGAGACGAAAGCCGCCGCAGCCGAGCAACGGGGACTTTTAAAGGAGTTGCACGTAGGGTGAGTATTAAGGGATAGAATGCTCGCGAGGCGCTACAAGGCTCTCAACGCCATTCCTCAGGCAGCCCTAGCGCAAGATGAGCGCTCAAAGAAAAGCCCTGCTCGAAATCGCTGAGGAGTGGGCGCGCATCGAATACTGCGAACAGCACAAGCGCGGCAGTCCAAACGGGCGCGACTAAGGTTTGGGGCTACTCATTGGCAACAAGCGTTGAAACGATCGTTTCGGCTTATGTACGTCTGAAGAACCGGCAAGCCCTGGAGAATATGCAAGATCTTCGGCGCCAGTTGCTCGAACAGCTGCAGTGCACATCCAGCATCAACCCGGCTGACTCTCGAGATGCTCTGCTTGAGGACCTCCGGGTGATTGAGGATGGACTGGAGCAGCTCCAGCTGAGGCAGTAACGGGCGGCCGGCCAGTTCACGCAGACCTATGTGTTAACCAGGAGGTGCCGCGCCGACGTACGGAACGTCGCGGCACACGCAAGAGCTGCAGCGCCTGCGGTCTTGTCGCCGGGGCCATGTGAGAAGTGTTCACTTTGTAACACAGGTGAATGCCCGCCCCCGAGGGCGTGATATTCTGCCCGAATGCCAGAGACCGCCCCCCCGCCGAACTATTCGCACCGCTCGCTTGAACTGCTCTGCGGGCACCAAGCCGCCCTAACTGGCAATCCGAAAGCAAAGCGGGAGCTCGAGGAGATGGCCCGCGAGTACAAGCAAATGGCGGACTGGCACGAGAAGAATCCTAAGCCTGAAGAGTAAGGCCGCCTCAGTTGGTGGTCGGAGTGGCTTAATTTACTCGCGACGTGATCTCGCGAACATCACCCGGCCGGAGGTTTAGGGCTTCCATCTCCTGATCGCTCAACTCGTTATCGAGCAGGGCCGCGTTCCATCCTTCCGGAACGACATCCAAGACCGCATTAACCGCTTCGTCGCGAGGTGCCGCCACCGCCCAAAGCTTATGCTCTCGATTATCGGTCATGACCCGGACCAAGTGGATTTCCGATGCATTTGCCATAACCATTATGCGCACGACTTGCTTCTGTTCCAAACCGCGCAAGCCCGGCTTGGTTGGCGCCACCCACGCCACATCCGGAGTTATCTAGCAAGGAACGACTCTCCAGCCGAGAGGATTAAGATTTCGGTCTGTGGCGATATCTGGACCACTCCAGCTTCGCGACATCCACCCGGGACGGCCCATCGTTCGAACGCGCGTTTGGCGATGGGTCGGTTCTCGCTAGACCGCCGGCCTCTCCCTAGGAACTAGTAGCAGGCGTCTGGATTGGTGCTGTGCTCCGGCTCCAAGCCCCCCTGCGTGCCGGAGCGTCCCCAACGGCCCCAGCCGCCGCCAAAATGCTGGGGCCGCTGGCCATCAGTCCCTCGCTGCAGGCGCGCAGGATGGCGGCCACGCTTGCCGCAGGCATGGCAGACGAATCGCGGCTCGACCTGAGATATCCGGAGCCCGTCAGGGCCACTTGTCGACCTGGTCGGGCAGAGAGCTTCACGTTGTGGGCGCAGCTGGCAGAAGGCGATCAGATCTCGGACGCCTCTCGCGCGCATATCGCCGAGCGTAATCTTGACGGGGCGGCCGTCGACTTCGGTGCTGGTAAATGTCGGCTCGGGCGAGGCATGCCGCGATCAAAGCCGCATCGTAAGCACCTCGTTAATTATCAATCCCTTGGGCCGCGGAACGCGTGCGAGCTACTGGCTCGTGGGCGTGGAAAAGGCGATTGCAGAGCGCTCGCAGTCGACAGCGGCTGGCGGCACACCGCCGCCGGCTGAGGCGGTGAACGACAAGGGCGTGGGGCGATGGTCCCCCGGGCGCGCTCAGTCTGGGATTTGGGCTCGGACAACCAGCGTTGGCGCAAATGGCTTGCCAGCTAATCGAGAGCGGCCGTTTTTTGGGTCATAATTTCGTCGGCCACGTGACGACACGTCGTTAGGACAAATGCCGCTTTGCTGCATTGCCATTCATTACCGAGGGCAGCACTTGAGACTGGCTCGTGAGCGGCCAATCCTAATAGAGCGGCCGCGCCGATCAGCAAATTTACGACAACGAGCTTGCGTGCTTTGCGAGTCCACGTTGGGCTAATCATAGGGATAGTTCCCCTTCTGGGACATGCACTGGAAGAGAGAAGCCTGGGCCTCGTTTGTTTCAGGCCAACTTCGCAGCCCAGGGAAAATGGTTTCACGGCGATGATCTGGAGGATCGATTCGGAGACGTCTCGGTTAGGCGAGCATGGGCATCCCTTGCTTGTCCTACTTGTCTCTGCTTGCGTGAGCTCTGATGGGGTCACTTCCGGTTCGACATTAGGCCAGGGGCACCATGGGTGAGACCTCAATGAACCGCCCCCAAGTCGACAGCCGGCTGACGCAGCAATCTCAGGCGTAAAAGCAGACCTGAATGCTGCGCGCGCGAGAGCTTCCCGTTAGAGCTGACGAGGACGCCAATGGAGCCGGTGACGACTAGCAAGGTCCCTGCGATCATCAGGAAGTGCGGCAACTTCAAGGTTGCGAAAAGAGATATCCCTGAGTGGCAGCAAGACGAGCGGGTTCACCATTCAGGGGAGTGTCCGCCCTGGGGGTAAAGCGGAAAGCATATGCTCGCGCTGAGTTCTTCTCAGATTGACCGATTCCGTTGAAAAAGGCCGGCAGTATTTCGTTGTAATAGCTCCGTCGCGACTTGGCCGGAACTGCTCTTACTGACCCTATGCGAGCGTCGGGGTGG
>NZ_JADPKH010000115.1:0-826 GCF_023073835.1 Bradyrhizobium sp. 153
GCTAGAGCGTTAGCCGATCAGGTTGCAAGTAGCCTGCGGCAGTGAAGTAGTTTGTGGATTCTGCGGGCGTGTAGGTGTCGATGATGCGCCCGACAGCATCCCAAAGGCCGCCGACGGTGCGTTCGGCGGCCTTTCGCAATTTGCTTTGAGCTTAGCGAAGGCGTTCTCGATGGGGTTGAAGTCGGGACTCTAGGGCGGAACATACAGAAGTGTAGCGCCAGCCGCCTCGATCAGCTCGCGTATGTGCGGCCCTTTGTAGCTGGAGAGATTGTCCATGACGACGATGGCTCGATCTGGAAGCTCAGGAATCAGCACCTTTTCAACATAGGTCTCGAAGGCATCGCGGTTGATAGGACCATCGAGCACCCAGGGCGCGATGATGCCGCGCGTGGTTAGAGCGGCCACGCAGGTTGTCGTTTTCCAGTGGCCGTCAGGAACGCTGGCCCGCAGGCGCTCGCCGCGTCGGCAGCGGCCATGCGTTCGCGTCATGTTGGTCGATGCCCATGTCTCGTCGATGAAGACGAGCCGATCCCGGTCGAGATTACTCTGGCTCTCGCGCCAGGCTTCACGCCGCGTCATGACATCCAGGGGCAGTCTTTTTTACGCGTGATCTTGTGGCGCTCGAAGAAGCGGCGAAGCGTGCCATAACCAAAGGACAGGCCTTGTTTGCTCAAGTTTCACGCAATTCCTCGATGGTGAGGTCGGGCGCCGCCTCAAGCAGGGTCATGATCGTCCCCTGATGGGCATCAATCCGGGTGAGACTTACGATCTCCGCCCCGAGCTCTCGGATGGGCATCACCTTGCTCCCGCTCACGCGTTCGCCAGC
>NZ_JADPKH010000032.1:0-13672 GCF_023073835.1 Bradyrhizobium sp. 153
GGACTTTCGAAACGACGAGAATCTCTGGTGGCAGATCGCGGAGTATTCATATGAAACATTCATGATCCGCATGCGTTCGAAGGGCTGAGCGAGCCGCGCCGGCCCTTCGGGATACTCTTATCAGCTTCAGCCGGAAGGAAGCCGGCCGTCGCGGCCCGATGGCGGGCCGACGGACAGCATTCGTGCTGACCGCGTCGATGATGGCACGCTTCAAGAACTCGGTTGTCTTCTGCGGTCAGCAGCAGATCGCTCTTCGGATTGAAGTGGTCTTGTCTTGAAAGTTCGTCACGTTAGTCGGATACTGGATAGGATCCCTTGGGCCATTATCAATCCGAGGAGGACGACCATGGCGATTCAGATCGTGATGGACCGCACCGGCGACAGCCATCACCCTTTCAACCCCCGCGACCTGCAGGAAGTGGCGAAGGCGGAGCAGCGGTTCTATGAGCTGACGAATGCCGGCTTCACCGCCGCGGTCCGGACGGGTCCCGGTCAGATCTCGCAGATCCGATCGTTCGACGCCAGTGCGGATGAAACCCTCTTTTTCCCCAGATTGATCGGCGGCTAGCCGCTCATGTTCGGCTTTCGGCCGTCGGCGTCGGGCGTCCGGTCCCGCACGAGAGCGGCGCGAATGCTCTTCATCAGGCACGGCGCCGAGCGCACACCAGAGGGGCGGTCGCTGCTGCTCTTGCGGCGTTGGCTATCGCCCGCGCAGCGGGAGCAGTTCGCAAGGAGGGGCTACTTCGAGGTTGTCGGAAGCGAAAGTGGGAAGCGGTACCGGATCCACGCCGGGACATCGGTGAACGTGTGCGAGATTGACGATAGAGGCCGCGTGCGGGAGGGGCTGTGCTTCATGCCGATCGGCGCGCTGCCGATCGGAGATGTCATGCTTGCCCAGAAGATTGCGTTGGAAACATCCGAGGGCAAGGCGCGCGCCGTGGCCAGGAGGTTCACGCCGAGCACTTTCCAGTTCAGACAAGCCCGACCTCTCGGTTGAGGCCACGTACCTCGTCGCACCGCTGCACCAACTTCAACTCGGCACTTGAGAGCTGGCCCGTTCGCTTGTCGTTGGCGTTGCTGGACCGCTGGGCTTGCACACGTTGATGGGCGAGAGACGGCAAGATCAGATAGCAACATGATTACGTGTATCTCGAACCATCATTGCCCCTTGCAAACTGATTGCACGCAAGACTTGAGCCGTGGTCCTTGAGCGGGAGTTGGCTGTAACCATCGCCGCCTTCTAGTCCAAAGGCGCAGGTCCGGCCGGCGTCCCTGTTGTCGGCTCATCGAGGTAGACCGGAAGAAACCGGGGGAGCCGCCGACCGGCGCTCATGACCCATCTGAGACATTAGGCGTTGGACCTAGAACAGCGTAGCGTCCACATGCGGTCGAACGCTCAGTTCATATTTGCTTGTGGAGGTTACATGAGGACGGTTTCTTTCGCGGCAGTGGGCATCTTGGCCGGTATAATGCTGTCGTCGGCTGCGACCGCAGCTGAGTTGAGGGTTCTGGCTGGCGGCGCCATGACAGCGGTGTGGGCAGGTCTCAAGCCGAAGTTCGAGCAAACCTCAGGCCACAAGCTTGATATCTTCTTCGGCACCACCTCGAACTTGATAAAGGAAGCGACTTCCGGCAAGCCGTTCGATGTGGGCGTCGTGCCGGTCGAGGTGATGAGGGACGCCGGCGCGCAATCACACTTCGCAGCCGGGCCGACGCTGGACATAGCTCGTGTCGGCCTCGGTGTCGCGGTTCGCGCCGGTGCGCCGAAGCCCAACATCTCCACGCCCGAGGCGTTAAAGGCTGCCTTGCTCAAGGCGGAATCGGTCGCCTCGATTCCGGAAAGCGCAACTGGCTATTTCAATCGCGAAAGTATTCGAGCGTCTCGGCATCACCGAACCGATGAAAGGCAAGATGAAACCGCAGCCGACGCCGGCACAGGTCGTTGCTGTGGTCGCCAAGGGCGAGGCTGAACTCGCGCTGTTCCTGATGAACGTCTTGACGGCGCCGGGCCTCGACGTGGTTGGCCCGTTCCCCGCTGATTTGCAGCAGGATGTCGTATTCACGGCCGCGCTCGGTGCAGGCACGAAGGATGCCGCTGCCGCGAAGGCGCTCGTGGACTACCTGAAAACGCCGGACGCCATATCGGTGATCAAGAGCAAAGGTATGACGCCGGGCTGAAGCAATCAGCTGCGTCGTGGCGCAATGATTTCCATTCTGCCAAAGCGGATTGGCGCATGTCGGCTAATGCGATTGCGATTCTCACGGTGAAAAACCGGACTCCTGGCCCGTTGGCACAATTATTCATTGAACATGCGAGAGCTGTAGCAAAATCGTTGACGACGTGATCTGAGTGCCCGCTCTGTTCAACGATTGTCGACGCCTCTTGAGTTCGTGATGTCCGCTTCGCGTCAGCCTTTATCCCGTTATGGAGGTCCCCTGTTGGCCCATCGCTTCACTCAGTGCGATGCAGCGGCACTTCCGGAGTTTGGGGTAGACCGGAAGTGGCTGACAGACGGCCAAACCGACGCGATTGACCCAAAGCGGCCGGACTGAATCGTCGGCATTGCGAGAGACTTGTAGCTGGCCTCGGCCCTGCTTCCGTGGGCGCGTCCTAATTAGGTCGGCGGCCCCGCCCCGCGTTACGGATCGAGCGAAGCAAGATAGGCTACGATCGCCAGCATGTCGTCCTGGTCGAGGTTGTTGACCACCTGCGCCATCAGCGGGCTCCACTCGCCGCTCCGCGCGCCATGCCCGAAATCGTAGAGCTGGCGAAACATGTAGCTCGGTGAGCGGCCGGCGATGCTCGGCAACGGCCCGAGACCCTTGAGCTCCGGCCCGTGGCACGGGGCGCATGCGACCGTCTTTCCCGACCCGCCTTTCACCAGTGCCTCGCCTTTCGCTATGGTGCCGACCGGCACATAGGCGGTGAAGGTCGAGCGGGGATCGCGGCTCTCGAAACGGTGCAGGTCGTCGGGAATTTCGAGAATGCGTTGCCCAAGCGGCTCACGTTCACCGCCCTCCACCGCTGCCCAGAGGAACGCCGCGATGTAACTTTTCGGCGCGGTATTGCTCTCGACCACCTTGATGCGCTTGCGCGGCTGGAGGCCGGAAAAATAGTCCGCCGCTGCTTCCACTTCCGCATCGGTGATCGGCTTGGAAAGGGCGATCATCAAGCTCGTCGGCAGACGGCCAGCGACGGCGGTGCTGCGCACGCCGCTCTTATAGTCAGCCATTTGTCGGATGATGTAGCTCTTCGGAAGACCTGCGAGGTCAGCGTTTTCCGGACCCCCAGGCCCGTCGGCGCGGTGACAAAACCCGCAGGCGAGCACGTCGGGCTTGCGGCCGTTGGCTACGATGTCCGGCAGCGGCCGATGGTCGCCCGGGTGCCAGATCGGTGCGACGAATCGGTCCCGGAGCTGGCTCCAGGTATACCCGGCCGTGCTGTTCGGCACACGCACAACGTTACCGTCATCGACCGGCGGCTTGTAGTTGGGATTGTTCTCCGGATAAGCCCACCGTGGCGGCGAGTCGCCCGCTGTGGCCGTCGTGATGGATAGCGCCACGCAAACTGTTGCCGACGCAAAGAAAGTTATAGCGATTTTCAGCGCGCCCTCGAACCTGTTCATGATTAGGCCCTCATGCTTCTCAGGCGGTGTTCCGCGGCGGAACACACACGGACGGCACTGCAAAAAGGCGATCAGTGGAGAATGCGATGCCCGCCGAGGGCACATGCTGCTCGTCACAATAGACGGGGACTTCGGCACATCCCGTTGAGCAGCTCCATAGTTACGCTACATCGATCACATGGTGGAGGAAAGAGGCTTGACTGATCTTGGCCCACAGCGTCGGACCTCGACGGTTGCCTTGGTGTCTGCTGCTTGCGGGTAGACCGGACGTGGTCGCGCGCATACTCACTCGACGTTCCTGACCCGGAGCCGTCATTCAGAGGCGCACGGCTTCACGCCACGACTGAAACCAGCGAGATGCCGTCTAAGGCGATTTGGCCAAGAGACCTGCGATGCTCGTATGCAGAATTAACTGCTGGTACTTGGGATCGGGTTCTTCGGCTCGGAGCTGGCCGTGGTCTCTTGAAGTATTGCTCTGGCGGCCTGTAGATCCGGAGTTCCAAAACCCTCGGTGAACTGGCTGTAGAGCGGGGTAAGCAGGTTGTGAGCCTCGCCGCGCCGACCCTGTTCGGTCCACAATCGTGCAAGGCGTGTCGCTGCGCGCAACTCCCACAACTTGGCGCGTTGCTCGCGCGCGGTTGCGGCCGCATGCCCGAACCGTGCTTCCGCGGTGCTCGCATCGGCCTTCGGCAGCCGCAGCATCAGCTCGCCCATCATCCGATGCAGCTCGGCCTCGAACCATCGCTCGCCGGTTTCTTCCACTCGGGCCAGCGCTTCGGTAACAAGATCCAGGCCTTCGTCCACTGCGCCGGACCGGCCGTGGACTTCAGCAAGCAAGCTTCGGAAATAGGGCACCAGGAAGCCCGCTCCGGTGGCCTGCCACATCGCAAGTCCCTCTCGGATCTGCGCGATACCAGCCCCAAAATTCCCAGCCTCGCCCAGCGTCCAACCGCGAATGATGACGCCGGCTCCGAGGAAGTGTGGGGAATCCTGCTCGGCTGCAAGCGCGATCAGCGCATTCGCCCGATCTCGGGCCTCGTCTTGATCCTGGCGGAGCTGCGACAGGATGCAGCCGTAAAGCAGGGCATAGCCGAGGGTGTTGCGGTGGGACAATTCCTTCGCGTCCGTCAGTGCCTCTTCGCTCCTCGCCTTTGCCTGCTCGGGATAGCCGAGGGCGAATAGTCCCCAGGATAGAACGGACAGTCCCGCCACGCTTGGATCCTGCGCGAACAGGAAGGCAAGCGACCGATGGACGGCCCGATCGTAGATAGCGAGCGTCCGCTCCAGATGGGCGCGAGCAGCCACTAACTCGCCGCGAAGCAATTCAGCGGTTCCGACGATGCGGTTGCCAATGGTTTCGGCGGCCGCATCGTTCTGTTCCTGCGCGCGGCGGAGTAAATTCTCGCCTGCAGTTCGACCGGCCTCGAGCTCCGCCCTCACGACGTGAAAAACCCACTCCCCATAGAGAACAGGAAAAAGTCGCAACGTATCGCCGAGGCGCTCGCACAAATCTCGGGCCCGTGCGTTGGTCCGCCCGACCTCCGGTGCGGCCCAACCCTTCGCAGCCATCAGGGCGACACCGAGGGCGACCTGCAGTTCGAGTTCTCGCCGCCATCGTGCGGCGTCGTCGGCGAGAGCAGGGATCAGCTCAAGCCCTTTGGTCAGTTGCGTGATCGCCTCTGCTGTGGCCGAGCGCGCGATCTCTGATTGTCCCGCCCTCAGCCAATAGTCGATCGCCGGTTCGGCCAGCCCCGCCTCCATGTAATGGTGGGCCAGAAGTTCGGGTTGCGCTTGCACTGTCTCCGGAAGATGCTGCTCGAGCGCGGCGGCGATCCGGGCGTGCAAGCGCTGCCGCTTCGCGCGCACCAGGGTCGCATAGGCGGCGTCCTGCACGAGCGCGTGCTTGAAGTTGTAGGTCGCCTGAGGCGGCTGCCCGCGCCGGAACACCAGGCTCGAGCCGACGAGGTCGTCCAACGCCGCCTGCAGCTCGCTCTCCGGCAGCGCCGTCGTCATCACGAGGAGTTCGTGCGAAAATTCGCGGCCGATTGCGGCCGCGACCTGGGCCACCTCACGCGCCGGGGCCAGCCGGTCGAGCCGGGCCAGCAGCGACTCCTGCAGCGTGGTTGGGATCGCCATCGGCGGCAGTGGCCCCGCGAGCGCGTAGTGATCGCCCTCATCGCGGAGCAGATTCGCCTCCAGCACGGTCCGCGTTAGTTCCTCGACGAACAGGGGCACGCCATCCGTCTTGGCGACGATCTGGTCGAGCACCGCAGGCGGCAGCGCCTTGCCGCCGCTCAGCCGCGCAACCATGGCCGCGCTCTGCCGACGGCTCAAGCGGCTGAGGGTCAGCGCGGTGACATGGGCATAGTGTGTCCAGGGCGGCTCGAACTCGGGCCGGAAGGTGATGAGGACGAGCACGGGGGCGCCTTGCACCCGGTCGACCAAAAGGTCGAGCAGCTCGAGCGAGGTCGGATCTGCCCAGTGCACGTCCTCGTACAGGGCGAGGACGGGCCGGCGCGCTGCGAGGCCGAGCACCTGATTGACCAGCTCCTCGAGCGTTCGCTCCTTCTGCCGATGCGGGCTCATGTCGAGCGGCGGGTAGCGCGCATCCGTCTCGAGCGACAGCAATGCCGCGAGCAGCGGGGCCACCGCGGTGACATCATCGATCGACAGCGCAAGCAGCGCCTCGAGCTTGTCGAGCCTCGTTGCGGCGGGATCGTCCGCGGCGAAGCCCGCCGCCCGCTCCAGCAGGCCGATCACCGGATAGAGCGGGCTGGTTTGATGGTGCGGTGAGCAGTAGTGGCTCAGGGGCGTATGCGGCTCATTCTCAAGTCGCCCGCGCAGCGCCCGCACGAGGCGCGACTTGCCGATGCCAGGCTCGCCCGCCAGCAGCACCACCTGGCCTTCACCCTCCTTGGCTCGCTCCCAGTGCTCGAGCAGCAGGCCGATCTCATTGTCCCGACCGACAAGCGGCGTCAGCCCAGTTCCGTGCAACGCCTCGAACCGGCTCTCGGCGCTGCCTTCGCCGACCACGCGCCACGCCCGCACCGGAACGGGAAAGCCCTTCAAGATCTGCATGCCGAGCTCGGCGAGCTCGAACAGCCCGCCAATGAGCTCCCGGGTGCGAGCGGAGATCACTACGGTGCCCGGCTGGGCCAGGGTTTGCAGCCGCGCCGCGAGGTTCGGCGTGTCGCCGACCACGGTCTCCTCGCGCGCCGCGCCTTCGCCGATCAGCTCGCCGACAACCACCGGGCCGGTGGCGATGCCGACACGGGCCGCGAGCTTCTCGCCATGCGCCGATCCCAGTCCGAGCACCGCCGCGACCGCGGCGAGGCCGGCCCGCACGGCGCGTTCGGCCTCATCCTCGTGAGCGCGCGGATAGCCGAAATAGGCCAGCACACCATCGCCCATGTACTTCGCCACGTGCCCTTCGAACCGCGCGATCGCGCCCGCCACCGCGCTCTGATAGTCTCGCAGGACTTCGGCCATTTCCTCCAGATCGAGCCGTGCTGCGAGCGCGGTTGAGTCGGCCAGATCGACAAACATCACCGTGAGCTGGCGGCGCTCAGCCTGAGGTCCAACCGACGCCGCGGCGGGTGCGGCCGTGACAGGGATAGTCGCCGGAATTGAGCCGGCGCGCAGGGCGGCGACGGCGGCGAGCAGCTTGCGGCGATGGCCGATCGAGGTGACGCCGAGCCCGATCAGATCCTCGGCCGTAAGGTCCATGAGGACCTCGGCGTCGATGTCGTTCTCCCGGAACGCCTGCTCGTACCGTCCCAGCCCCAGATCACGCAGCCACGCCGCGACATCCATGGGCGTCTCCCGGCTCGATCGTCCTCAGAGCGCTAGATGCTCCAGCCTACCTCAAAATGGCACGCGCGGGGCGCGGTGAAACGTCATGAGCTGACTGCGGAGGAAGGGCAGCTTCTGGCCCAGGCCGTGTGAAAATCCGGCAACTTGGGGAGCTCCGGCGCATTTCGGGGCCGCCGAGCTTCCAATTCGGTGGAATCGAGCTCCTGTCATTTCGGTGGCAACCAGGAGCTTCGTGTAGGCGCCGATTTGGTCGCGCAGAGGCCGGCCTCACGCCTGCATCGCCTCCAGCAATCCGCCTACGCCTACAATCATGATCACGCGCTTCATGTTGTAGGCGAGCACGTTGAGCGCCATCTCGGCGGCCACCTTTGGCAGCTTTTTCGTGAGAAAGTGCGTTGCTCCCATCCAACACTTCATCGTGCCGAAACTTCATCGTGCCGAACGGATGCTCCGCTGTCTGACGGCGGACACCCGTTGCATTGGGGTTGTGGTCGAGCCGATCCTGAACTTTTTCCAGAACGGCCTCATGCTCCCAGCGTGAGATGCGGCGCTCGGGACCTGTCGTGCACTGAGCTCTTAGCGTACAGGTCTTGCAGGTGCTTGTCCAATATCGGCGCAGTGTCTTTCCGTCCTCTACGTTCGTATAGTGATAAGTTAGCCGCTCGCTGGCGGGACAGCGATAAACATCATTGGCGGCGACATAGATGAAGTCCTGTTTGCCGAATCGGCCAGCAGCCATGGCGCCCGAAGTCATCGGCTTCGGCAACGTCACCGTGATGTCGGCTTCCTCGCAGGCCCTGATCTCCTCGCCATCGTAATAGCCGCGATCTGCCACGACTTCGATCGTTTCGACAGCCATCTCGTCGCGAGCCTGCCTGGCTATGTTGGCGAGTTGGTGTCGATCGCTGCCCACGTTGGTCACCTCGTGAGCCACGATGAGATGATGCCGCGTATCAACTGCAATCTGCACGTTGTAGCCAACGATCCCGGTGTCCTTGCCACTTGTCGCCATCGAGCGCGCGTCAGGATCAGTCAGCGAGATCTGCTTGTCCTCACTCTCTATCATCTCCGCGTTGATCGCATTGAGCCGGATGATCTCCTCCTTGAGCTTCTTGATCTTGCCCTTTAACCGCTCAACCTTCGCCTCCGGCACCGCGTCGCCATGCCGATCAGCGGTCTCGAGCTGCGAGAGATAGCGGGCGATGCTCTCATCGATCCGCTCAAGACGCCGCTTCATCTTGGCCTCGGTAAAGTTCTTGTCCCGCGCATTGACAGCCTTGGACTTTGACCCGTCAATGGCGACGCTTGCTGCACTGAATAGATCAAGCTTGCGGCACAGTGCGACGAACTCGCGACAGACCTCACGAATGGCCTTGCCATTGTCCTTGCGGAAGTCCGCAATGGTCTTGAAGTCCGGCGCCAGCTGCCCGGTCAACCAGATCATCTCGATATTGCGCTGGCATTCCCGCTCCAGCCGTCGGCTCGACGGCACGCGATTGAGGTAGCCGTAGATGTAGATCTTGAGCATCATGCCGGGATGGTAGCCGGGGCGCCCCGTGTCGAGTGGCTGAACCCGAAGCCGTCGCTGAGCAGCCGCATCGACGGCCACGCGCGCGCGATGAAGGATTCAGTCGTTCGGGCGCAGGGCCGCTTCGGCGAGCTGCATCATCCGCTTCCATCGCTCACTTGTCGGGCCGCCCATTAGCAGGAAGTAGCGGACGATCGCGATCGGCAGCCAGGCCTCCATCGCTTGCTTCAGCGCCGCTACCGGCGTGCCGGACAGCCGGGCGTATTCAGATTGCGCGGCGGCATTGACCGCAAGCGGCCGCTGCGGATTGTCGGTGACGTCGAGGGCAAACTCGGTCAGGCTGATGTGAGTGAACCCATGATCGAGGGCCGCTGGCGCGCGGATTGAAAAGGTCCAGTCGATCAGCCGCGGACCGTCCGCCGTCATGATCACATTTTGGAGGTGTATGTCGCCATGGCACAGCCCGTCCTCCGGCTGCTGCAGGCGGTCGATCAGCGCGAGGATGCCGGAGGCGATGTGCTTGGGCACGACGTCGCCCGAGTGCCTGAATGCGGTGTCCATCCAGCCGCGCAGATGGAAGGCCTCCGCTGGCGGCGACATCCTGTGTACGGATAGGCCGAGGGACGCAAGGATCGCACCCGCCTGAGCGAACGTGACGGCGCCGCTGCGCGTGACTTGCAGCAGTGTCGGTCCGTCGAGACGGCCGAGCACGATGCCGAAGCGTCCATCGAGCGTTCACCTCGCCGAACACCTCCGGCGCTGGCACGCCGGCGGCGAAGACTGCCTCGGTCATCCGCACCTCTTGCTGGATGAGCCGCGGCGGGAAACCTTCCTTGAACAGTTTTACGACCTGACCGGGCGCCCAGACGTGGATGTCCGCTGTGCCGCCCTGGTTGATCTTCTCTCCGAGGGCTCCCCGCATTGCCCGTCCTCCCGCCGGTCGCGACCAAACACCAACGGCGGGCAAAAGAGAACCCTCCCGCGATCTTAGTTGTCAGCCATGATCGTGGCTTGTCCCCGGCCGCAGCGTTTGCCAGAATCGCGAAGCGACGCGCGGTTTGAGACAAGCTCGGTTCTGGCCCGTAGCCGAACAGCGGCAGGGCGTGGCAAGTCGCCTGTCGAGGGTAGACTGGACACGAGAAGGCTCGTGCCCCCGATCGCCGTGCTGAGTTTCTGAGATATGGCGTGCTCCTGTCTTGAACGCCCCTGCCAGCTTCTCGCACTGGCAGGGCCGGAGCACAGCCGGACCAACCGATTAGCGGTCATGTTGCCCTGGGGTCGCTACTGTGAAAAAGTGTGAGCCTTGGAGAATGAGATAGGGCTTCGACACGCCGCGCGATGTACCAGCGGCAGCAGATAGAACATCATCTGATTTCGACCGGGAGGGCAGCGTATGGCCTCAAAGTGTCTTCAGAGAATGCTAGGAATCGCACTATTTGCCCTCGTCGTTGTCCCAGCGGCGACGGCGCAAGGACAAGAAATTAAGGTAACACTCTTAGGGACAGGATGCCCTCCGGCCGTTATGAATCGGTTCGGACCGAGCATCCTCGTCGAAGCGGGTGGACAGAAGTTCATTTTCGATGCAGGCCGCGGCGCCCTTCAGCGGCTCAACCAGATCAAGATTCCCTGGCAGGATGTAAACGGCGTCTTTCTCACCCACCTGCATTCAGACCACGTCGTCGGCTTCCCGGATCTGTGGCTAACCGGTTGGCTTACGCCGGGCCGGGATCGGCCACTGCAGGTCTGGGGACCCAGAGGGACGAAGCGCATGATGTCGCTCCTCGAGCAGGCATTCGAATATGACATCAGGATTCGCCTTTACGATGACCGAGCGGCACCAGACGGCGTAGTCATTCTCGCCGAGGACATCACCGAGGGGCTCGTATATGAGAACAGCGGTGTGAAGATCACCGCGTTCGAAGTGGACCACACGCCGGTGAAGCCCGCGTTTGGTTATCGTATCGACTATTCAGGTCGGTCTGTCGTGCTCTCCGGAGATACCCGCACCTCTGAAAATCTCATCCGACACGCGCAGAATGTTGATCTCTTGATTCACGAGGTCGCCTCGCCTGAGACGTTCCAGCGGGTTGGAGTTCCACCAGCGCGAACGACAAGTGTTGTCGCCCACCATGTCACGCCAGAGCAGGCTGGAGATGTGTTTACGCGGACGACGCCCAAGCTCGCGGTGTATTCACACATCGTGCTGCCGAACGCAACCGAGCAGGATCTGATTCCACCAACGCGGAAGACTTACTCCGGTCCCTTGGAGCTCGGTGAAGATCTGATGGTCATCGACGTCGGCGAGAAGGTTGAAGTCCGAAGACCCGCCAAACCTTGACCCCGGCGTAAAATCCAGCACTGACATGATTGAATCAGCTCGGGCCAATTTGCTGCGCCGCGTGAGTCCGGTTCTCGTCCTTAGCTGTCCTTCGTCTTGAGCGTGTGGACGCCGGCTTTCCGGTCGCAAGCGGAAGAAGGACGGATAGTGTCGGCAAGACGGCTTGTGACCCAACGTGGACTCGGGCTGTCAAGCCTGCGGTTTATTGATAGCTGCAACGCAACGTCGCATGGCGGAGCTTACATCACCGGGATATTGTATCTACCTTGAGATGCAGGGGGTCATCATGCACTTAGCACTCAAAGCCCTTATATCCGGCCTCATTCTCTGGCCTTGGCATTTGGCACCAGCTATCGGAGCTGATGTCAAACAGGTGAGCGTCAACGGCACGCAATTCGCCTATATCGAGGCTGGGCAAGGTGATCCCGTTGTTTTGGTGCACGGCGGACTTCAGGACTATCGTTTTTGGAATGCGCATGTTCCGGTGTTCGCGAAAACCTATCGTGTCATCGCCTATAGCCGGCAGAACCACTTTCCGAACGCAACGAACAAGGATGGTCTCCCTGATGCCGCCGCAGACGTTCACGGCGAGGATTTGGCCGCCATCCTGGCCGGGCTCGGCGTAAAGCGAGCTCATATAGTTGCTCACTCGGCCGGCGCACATGCTGCGCTGTTCTTCGCTTTCAATCACCCTGAAATGGTGCAAACGCTGATCATCAATGAACCCCCGGCCACAGGTTTGCTCGCCGGAGCACCCGGAGGCGCGGAGATCTTGAAGGAATGGAACGTTCGGTTTGCGTCCACACGGGACGCGTTCCGAAATGGCGAGATCGATGCGGGGCTGCGGCTGTTTGCCGAAGCTGTGGGCGGACCCGGCACCTACGACCGGCGGTCCGAGAGCGATCGCAAGATGATGTCGGACAATGCGCTGTCTTCCGTCGCGGACGTGATAAGTACCCGCCCGCGTCCGGTGTTCACCTGTGACATGGCAAAGCGCATTTCGGCGCCCACGCTTGTAACGAATGGTGAGCGCAGTCCCGAGTTCTTCCGGCGCATCGTGGACGAACTGGAACGATGCCTGCCTCAACGAACTCGGGTCAAAATTCCCGACTCATCTCACACCGTTCCGGGAGAAGC
Source organism: Bradyrhizobium sp. 153 (assembly GCF_023073835.1). Classification (NCBI taxonomy): domain Bacteria; kingdom Pseudomonadati; phylum Pseudomonadota; class Alphaproteobacteria; order Hyphomicrobiales; family Nitrobacteraceae; genus Bradyrhizobium; species Bradyrhizobium sp. 153. Next base: position 12,443 of record NZ_JADPKH010000032.1, read on the forward strand.
CCCGCACGCCTATGACGAAGCCGTAGTTGCCTTCATCGCGAGCCACTAACAAAGTGCGGCTGCTCGTGTGCTCTGAGGTGCCTTAGTCTGGTGACCACCGGAGCGCTCTAGCTCTCTCTTTCGCCCCGTCCACCATTGGTGAAGTGATTGAATGAAGCAGCGCGACTTCCGGTACTGGGCCCATGGCTGACTGTCTGCGCGATAGGCGCGGCGGCCGCTGCCGGACGGTGAACGGACCACCCTGGTGCAGGCTGCCGAGGACAGTCTTTGGACCCGCAGCGGACGCACGGATCAGACGATAAATCCACGATAAAGTAGGTCTGGCATCCTGCACTGTACCAACGAAGCGGAAACCTTTGCGCGTCTATGTTCTGATCAACTGCTGTTTCTCGCCCGTGTCGCCGCTTGCGATCGGGGCGGCATGAGGCGAGTCAGCGCGGCATCCGAGACGACGCGACCATTCCAAATGCCAGCGATGAGCTCGTCCTTACTGACGACGCATTCCCTGTTGCGGGTCAAATACTTCTGAAGGTCGAGCATCTGCGGCATAACAGAGATCGTCTCGGCTCCCTGCCGCAGCTCCGCCGGTTCGTATCCAGCGCAAAATCGGAAAAGGAGCAAAGCAAAAATCGAAACGGAGCAAAGCAAATGCGTCCTCCTACGGCACGATCGCACCTAACGAGCTGGGATGTAAGCAGATGGTAAGAAGAATGGAAGCCGTTTGTAAAGCGCTTCCTATGACCTCGGTTCATCCTCGTGCGCGGCTGAACAGTATGAACTGCTTGCCGATCTCGCGTCACGAGGGAGGGCATCATGAGGCGGATGGTTGCGCTGACGGGGGACGTCGCTGGAGCGACACTCTTGCTCTGTGTCGCATGCGTTCTCGCCTCTGCGAACCGCGCTCACGCTCAATGCTCGGCGCGTGATGTGTTGCATAGGCAGTTGATACTCAAGGCGACGGCCGTCGGCCCGACACGGATGGGTCCAGTGACGTCCGTTTCGGATGTTGCCGGATGGAAAACAATCAGCATCGGAACGTTCCCAGATACGTTCGCTCTAATTACCGCACTGAGTGTGACCTTGCCCCCATATGTGGAACGGCCCGCGTGGCAAGAGCTTTTGCAGTCGATTTCACACATTGGAACGGTGCGGTCATATGTCCGGCCTTTGCGCGCGGCACATGGCCGCTGGCCTCGATGAGATCCGCGGAACGAGGAGCTAAATCAAGTT
>NZ_JADPKH010000117.1:0-821 GCF_023073835.1 Bradyrhizobium sp. 153
GGCCGCAGCCTTCTTCGCGAAGGAAGCGACATGAAGTTCGTCTTCATCGCGAAGCACCGGGCGATCTGGCCGGTGGCATGGCTATGCGATGCGCTGGGGGTGTCGCGGTCGGGCTTCCATGCCTGGCTGAATCGCTCGCCCAGCGCCAGATCCCGCAGCGACGAAGAGCTCGGCGGCAAGGTGAAGGCCAGCTTCATGGCGAGCGACCGCACCTATGGTGCGCGCCGGGTGTGGCGTGATCTGCTCGCCGATGGGGCGGACTGTGGCCTGCACCAAATCGAACGGCTGATGCGCCTGCAAGGCTTGCGGGCGCGGCCGCGACGCCGGCGCTTGCCGAAGGACAGCGGCGATCGACAGCTCGAGACCGTGCCGGCGAACCTCCTTGACCGGCAGTTCGCCGCCGAGCGGCCGAACCAGAAGTGGATCGCCGACTTTACGTATCTCTGGACGGCCGAGGGCTGGCTCTACGTCGCAGCGGTGATCGACCTGTTCTCACGCCGGGTGGTGGGTTGGTCGATGAGCGCCGCCATGACAGCTCAGTTGGTAACCGATGCCCTGCTGATGGCCGTCTGGCGACGCGGCAAGCCGGACGCCCTGTTGCACCACTCCGACCAGGGCAGTCAGTACACCAGCGAGCAGTTCCAGCGCTTGATGGCCGACCACGGCATTCTCTGCAGCATGAGCCGTTCCGGCAACGTCTGGGACAACGCAGCGATGGAGAGCTTCTTCTCGTCGCTCAAGACCGAACGGACCGCCAACAAGATCTACCGAACCAGAGACGAGGCACGAGCCGATGTGTTCGACTATATCGAAAGATTTTA
>NZ_JADPKH010000013.1:0-13311 GCF_023073835.1 Bradyrhizobium sp. 153
GAACCTTGGCGATCGCTTCTCGAACAGAACAGCACCAGGGTGCTCTCCCCTGAGATCCCCATCTTTCTTGCGCAGGGGGCCAACGACCAGGTCATCCAGCCCGCGGTCACGCAGGCCTACATGGACAAGTTGTGCAAAGCCGGCAGCAAGGTCAGGATGGTGATGTTGCCCGGTATCGGCCACGGACGCGCAGCCCAGGCGAGCGCGATGGCGGCGGTAAATTGGATGACTGACCGCTTCACGGGAAAAAGACCGCCGGACGATTGCGTCAGATAGGCTTGTCCAGAACGCCAAAGGAGTTGGTCAGCTCTTAGCTACGCCTTCAGCGTGCGGTGGCGTCCCAATTTTCGGCCGTTGCCCAGTAATCAGTAGCGGTCAAAACGTCTCGGTAATCTTGCCAGGCGATCGGCAGTTCGCGGCAGACCTATTCAGGACAACCTGCAGGATCGATCTCACGCGCTCGCAAAACGGCAATTCCTGTTATTAGCTCGTTTAAGCAGCGTCTCATTTAGAAAGCTGCCAAGTTTCGGGAAGCCGCCGAACAGTTGTTGGCGGTACTCAGCGAGACCTTCTAATGAAGCGCGTCAGGCAGGCTGAGGCTGCTTTGCAAATCAATGACTGGTTGGCCGCACCAGGGGTAGCGCCGCCTACTGCACTTGGGCAGGCAGCTGGCACGGCGAAAAGGCCATCTCATGAAGTTTCTGACCGACTATCTTGAGCGCGCGGTCCAGCTAAATCTGGCGATCAGCGAACCGGATTCAGCGTTGAAATTCAGCTGCTTCAACTAGCCGGGCCATATCGCGAGCTGGCCCAAAGCGGGCGAGGACTATGGGGCTCCCGCGGCCAAGTCGACCAAAAATCGTTTGGGTTGAAGACCGGAAGATCTTGGCCAGTGTCAGGAGCTGCGCGGCGAAACCCGCCGAGTGGAAAGAATCGCGGCCGCAGAAAAATCCGCTACTCAGACGTCGTTCGGGGGGTACGCGCCGCGGCCTCCAGTGATTTCTCTGGTGGCAAGCGCCTCAGGTCGCGGCGCCGCGATCGACGGCAAGATCTCGAAGAGCGCCACTAACGCACCCCAACGACGGCTCCCCGATCGTCAGAATGAGACTCATCTCGAGCATTGCCAGTGAAACACCGGGTGCGCCCGCTTAACCCCGCCGCTCAGTCCGCCAGCGCGGTCCGCCGGTGCGTTATTCGGCGCCGCATGGATGAGCTTCCTCGCGGGGTCTGCGGTTGTCACTCCTGCCCTGGCTGGAAGGAGCCACCGTGCCGGTTGCGGCGGCCCGTTCGCCTTATCCACCGTCAGTCCCAGCGTCCCAGCCTCAATCGCCCGCGTCGATCCTCGGTCCCTCAAAATCCGGCCATGCGTCGGCGCCGCGCATGTGGTGCAGGTGAATTTCGGCCCGAAACCGGAGAGGCGGACATCGTCCGGGCATTGGTCGACCTCGGCCGGGGGATAGCCGGATCATGTGGCCGCAGCGGTAGGGCAGCGCGCGAGAGTCTTCGCGCCATGATCCGAACGCCCCAAATTACCTCTCGCGATTTCGTGCCGATGGAGGATCGGGTCCCCGGGAGCGGGCAGGCGGGCGCAAAGCGACAGCGGCGTGGGGCAAGTCAGCAGCGGAGTCCAGCAGCTTGCAAGCGCCTCCTTCGCTAAGTCTGTGGAGCAGCCTGAGTGGGAGCGGTGACCCTGGATTCTTGCGCCGCTTCTGAGGGTGCTTCTCGCGGCCTCCGGTTCTCAGCGGCAGTGATCAAGGATACACCGCGCCGGCCGTCGGAGCGCGCAATTGCGCCGCTACTAAGTGAGGTCGAAAGCAACGCTGTAATGGCCGGAGGTGTTACGGAGGCGAACCTGCCGCAAGCCTCTAAAAACTCGCGCCGATCGTCTTCTTCTTCTGAAGGTGACATCGTACGCCTCATAATTTTTTGAATATAGAAAGTTGGTCGATGGCAGAGTTAAGAGGTTCAATCACGAAATGTAACCACACTCCGTTGGGAATCGAAGTCCTCACATGCTGCCTGGGGCACAAACCATCAATTGCGATCTGAGTGCGCCATGAAGATCATCCTGGCTTGACGGATTCACATGAGCACTTTAACCCCGCGTGCGATCAAGTTGGAGAGCACCAAGTGGCAAAAGCGACCAAGAGCAAGCGCAAAGAGTACACCAAGGACGATGTCAGGCTAATCAAGGCACATTCCAAGGCTCGCACGCCGGTGGCCAAAGTTTCTAAGCTGATGAAGCGATCAGAGGGTTCGTTGAGGCAAAAGGCGCGTAGTCTTGGAGTTGGCTTGGGCCATCAGCGCTAACGTGGCAAAGAGATGGCAAGCCGCGTAGGCGCGTAGGTCCCTCATCGCTTGAGAAATACAGTCCGAGGGTTCGACGGCTGGACAAAGGCCCGATGACACCAGAGCCGGGCCCGTCTTCGCGAACCTGCCGATCGGCGCTTATGGGACGCTCAACGGAACGTTAGCTCGCCCGGATCGCCTGGGCGGTCCTAAACAAGGGACACGCCTTCGCGTGCGTCAGCACGGAGGAGACGGCGTCCCGACCTGCTTGATCCTCGCGCCGTGCGCGGGGCCGTTCGCGCAGCCTGGCGGCAGCAGAACATGACGTCAGGACAGCACGACGGCCGGCCTTGACGGCCCCTTGCGCGGGGCGTGTTTGCGCGCGCAGGCCCGGACGAAGGAACGACCGCCAGGCGCGAAACAAAGGAAAAGCGCGAAGTGAGGAGCCATCGATGATGTAACAACACCCTCAAAGAGCATAAGCCAAACCGACCTAGCTGGATACCTTCCGACCCAGCATCTCGCGCGCTCGAAGCGCAAGCTTTGCCAGAGATATGCGCTTTCCAACCAGTCCACCCCCTTTTCGAGCCGGCCTGGTGGACCACCGCGTTACGGGAGTACCCCCTCATGTAGAGGATCTTTAGACGGGGGCGGATCTGGAGAGCTCGTTTGCCTAGCTCGCGGCCATTGATCCCGGGCATGACGACATCAGTTAGGAACCAGTTAGGAGAAGATCAAGATGCGAGGGGTGTCCTGCAGCACCGCTGTCAAAGCTGACTGGGCACTTGGAGCGGAATAACGCGGTAGCTGAGATCCCCCCGCGCGTCTGACACATAAGCGCAAGTCTGCGTCATCTTCCACGACAAGAATGGTCTCGAACTTCTCTCCCTCAGGCACCGCTTGTTCGTATTCAGCGTCGCCCGATCCAGGCGTTCTCAAAGTGTTCGATGGCCGTTCTCGGGCTGGCGCTTCATGTTCTTCTCGGGACTTTTGAGCTCTCTGCTCGGCTGGTTCATCTTCCGTAACCTCGAGGAGTCCCCGTACTTCAAGGAGCTCAAGCGCCAGCAGGGCAACAAGCAGGCGAAGGTCTCGAAAGGCGCCGGTCAAGGACGTGTTCTCCGGCGAGTATCGCGGCGTGCTGCTACGCTTGTTGCGCTTGCGATCGCCTTCATCGGCAATGCGGGCTATGCGCCGGTGCTGATCATCCTGAACGAGCGCTTCCCGACCGCGCTGCGCGCGAGCGGCACGGGCCTGTCCTGGAATATCGGCTTTGCACTGGGCGGCATGATGCCACCTTCGTCTCGCTGGTGAGCGCCAGCCCGGCGCAGATCCCGCTGTCGCTGGCTTATTTCGCGGTCAGCGTGTTCGTGATCTACCTGATCGGGGCGATCGTCATCCCCGAAACCAAGGGTAACTTCCGCTGAGCAAAAACGACGCGACCGCACAAGCCGCCGCGCCGGTCCATCGAATTGCGCGAAGGGACGGGAATGGACGGGCGGCATTTCGACGACGTGATCGTTGGCGGTAGGTCGGCGGGCTGCGTGCTCGCCAATCGGCTTTCCGCCGACGGGCGCCGTCGCGTGCTGCTGATCGAAGCCGGAATGGACACGCCGCCCGAAGCGACGCCTGCGGAGATTCTCGACAGCTATCCGGTGCCGCTGTTCTTCGGCGGCAAGGTAGATCTGGCCGGGGCTGTCGGCGGCGGCGGGCTGTAATTCCGATGGCAAGCCGGTCGTCCGCGCCTATGAGCAGAGGCGGGTGATGGGCGGCGGCTCCAGCATCAACGTGCAGTCGGCGAATCGCGGCCTGCCGCGCGACTACGACGAATGGCAGAGCTCGGTGCGCGCGGCTGGGGCTGGACCGACGTGCTGCCATATTTCCTCAAGCTCGAGAGCGATCTGGATTTCGGCGGCCCGCTGCACGCAAGAGCGGCCCGATCCCGATCCGTAGCATCGCGCGAGGCCGTGCCGCAGTTCGGCAAGGCCGTGGGCGAAGCGCTGTCAGCGGGTTTGCCGTTCCTGAAGGACCAGAACGCCGAATTCGAGGACGGCATTTGTCCGCCGGCTTCTCCAACCGCGACGACCAGCGTGTCTCCGCCGCCGCCGGCTATCTCGACCCAGCGACGCGGGCGCGGCCAAACCTGAAGATCTGGGACGACAGCACGGTCGAGCAGCTCCAGCTCGAAGGCCGCCGCGCGACGGGCGTGTGGTCGCGCGCGTGGACACTCACCGTCACTGCCGGCCGCGTGTTCCTCACCGCAGGCGCGCTGCAATCGCCAGCGATCTTGATGCGAGCGGGCATCGGCTCAGGGGCTGCATTGCGAGCGCTGGGCATTCCCGTCCGTCGATCTGCCGGGCGTCGGCCGCAATCTGCGCGATCATCCCGCGGGCTGTGGTTGCCGCTGGCGTGGCGCCGCCCCAATTTCACGGCCATGCGGTTCTCGTCGGGACTCGCGGGCTGCGATACGTCCGATATGTACATCACGGCTTCGACCCGCGGCGGATGGCACGCGCTGGGCACGCGGCTCGGGCTCTATTTCCTCTTGTGCAACCGGCCGTATTCGAGCGGCTCGCTCACCCTGGCGAGCCCGGATCCGAAGGCCTATCCGCTCGTCGATCTCAATCTGCTGTCCGACGCGCGTGATCTTGAGCGGCTGGTCGCAGCCGTCCGGCTGCTGGCAAGGCTCGTGGTGCATCCGCAGCTCAATCCCTGGGCCGGCGATTTCCTTCCCGCCTCTTATTCCCCGCTCATCAAGCGCCTGAGCAAGTATGGCACCGCGAACCGCATCGTCGCCTCGATCCTCGGGCCGATGCTCGACGTGCCCGCCGGCCTCCCGCAGCTCCTGATCCGGCTGGTGCTGCTCAACGGCACCGCCTTCCAGGCGACGCTCGCGGACGACCGCGCCTTCGAAGCCTTCGTGCGGCAGAGCGTGTTCGGCGTTTGGCATCCGGTCGGAACGTGCCGCATGGGCGATCCCGCCGACCGCACGGCGGTGGTCAATCCCGAGGGGCGAGTGATTGGCAGCGCGAACTTGTACGTGGCGGATGCGTCCATTATGCCGCGCCTGCCCACGGCCAACGATCATGATTGCGGAGAAAATCGGCGATTTGTTGCGAAAGTCGACCTGAGAAAATCGCGACGAGCGCGGGAGAACCAGGAGCAAGCGCTACCCCACTCGAGCAATGCTGGAGGGAGACCGGGGGACAAATGGAACATCTAACTGGCCAGATCGTCCTAGTCTGCCGCTGCCCTGACTAAGCTACGGACCTGATGTTGGCTTCAGAAAGCGCGGCATGTAGCGCAAGTCGCCTGGTCGCCTTGTCCACTTCGCCAATTCTGGGTTAAAAACATACCCGAGCAGAAGCTCAGTTTCATACGAGCTTTGTTGATGTGCGTCCGAAGTGCGACGACTGCCACATTGACTTGAGATCCGCTATTCTAGAGCCGCGTAATGGCCGGCAGCGCCGCCCTACCAATGTCCTTCGGCTCGCCCGGAAACACTGGTCAGCAAACTATCCCGGTGGACTTGGAGGCGGTAGGCCGTATTCCCTCGCTCGCTTTGCAGCGATCTTGCGATATGAGGCGGCTTGCTCGAGCAACTGCGATTTGAAGGCGGAATCGAGTTCACTGGCCGCGCTCGAGATACTCCGTCAGCAGCTTCATCGGATTTCGCGCGTCGCTTTTGTTGTCAGCTGCCCAAGCGCAGACGGTGGCGCTGCGCCTGGCGTGGCCAGCCATTGATTGATTTGCAATGCCGCTTCAGCCTGCCTTACCCGCTTCATCAGCAGCTCTCGCGCGGTGCCGGGCGGCAACTCTTCAGCGGCTTTCCGGAATCTTTCAGCTTCATCCGCGAGCCGCTGGTTGAACGAAATGGATTGCTTAATGCGGCGACGCATACAAGAATCTCCCCGAACGGAGCGCCCCGGCGCCTGCCGGCGCCCGACACGCAACGCCTAACGTTCAACTTAGGTTCCGGCCAAGAACAGAACCCAATTTGGGCCGCCGAACTCTCAGGGAGGGAACTTCATGGAGAAATACAGGCGCAGCCCTGGATCCGTCGAGCCCTACGATTCCCGACACTGCACCAGCGCCCCTTAACGGCCAAGCGGGGCTCCAGGTGGGATATAGGGGAACCATCAGCCTTCTAATGCGTTATGGCTGGTTCGGCGGCCCAACGGGGGAGCCCGCCATTTTATTCCCGAACAGAATGGCCCCGCGTGGGCCCCCTCTCGCCCCGAGAGACGTATTTTATGTCCAATGTCGAGGAATTTCCGCTCTCCATCCATCGCCGGCCCACGGAGTTCGAGGCGCTGGTCGCGGCTGGTAGTGCCGCGCTCGACGCCATTCCTGGGGCGGTTTATCTTTGCGATGCTGAAGGGCTCCTGGTCGCTTACAACAGCGAAGCGCTGGAATTGTGGGGCCGGACGCCCAGCGCTGCCAAGACCGAACGCTTCTGCGGTTCCCATCAACTCTACCTGCTCGACGGCACCCCTCTTGCCCATTGCGATTGTCCGATGGCGACCGCCGTTCGTCTCGGCACGCCCACGCGCAATGCCGAAGTCATCATGGCGCGGCCAGACGGGTCTCGTTTTACCGCATTGGTCAACATCCGCGCACTGCGCGACCACTCCGGTCGTATCCAGGGCGCTATCAATTGTTTTCAGGATATCACCGGACGCAAGCAGGTCGAGGAGGAAGTCCGCCGGAAAACGCAGGATGTGGAGGACTTTTTCGAGAACGGCGCCGTTGGGCTGCATATCGTAAGCGGGGAGGGAATTATCCTTCGCGCCAACAAAGCCGAGCTGGATATGCTGGGGTACAGGCCCGAGGAGTATATTGGCCGCCACATTGCCGAGTTTCATGCCGACGCGCCGGTGATTGGCGACATCCTTCAGCGCCTCTCGTGCGGGCAGGCGCTCGAAGCTTATCCGGCCCGGTTGCGGGCGCGCGATGGTTCAGTGAGGCATGTGCTAATTACGTCAAACAGCCGATTCGTGGACGGCAAGTTCACCAACACGCGCTGCTTCACAGTCGATGTGACGCAATTGCGCGCTGCTGAAGAGCAGCGGCGAGCCAGTGAAGCGCGGCTCGCGGCTACCTATGAGGCCGCAAACGTCGGCATCTCGGAAACTGATGAAAATGGCCGGTTCTTGCGGGTCAATGATGCCCTCTGTCGAATAACGGGACGATCGCACAACGAACTGCTCGGAATGACTTTTTCCGACTACACCGATCTCGATGACCGGTTGCAGGATGGCGAGCTGTACGCGCAGCAGGTACGCGGCGACATCGCAAACTACGCCATTCGCAAGCGGGTATTACGGCCTGATGGATCCGTGCGACATCTTGATATTTTCAGCTCTTCCGTGCGCAATTCGAAAGGTCGCTTTCTCTACGGCGTGCGCGTGGCCCAGGATGTCACTGCCACCCAACAGCTCGAGGATCGTCTGCGCGAGGGAGAGCAGCGGATGCGCGATCTGCTGGAGGCTTTGCCCGCCGCGATCTACACGACAGATGCTGAGGGGCGCATCAATTTCTTCAATAGGGCCGCAGTCGAGATGGCGGGCAGGACGCCGCAGCCAGGCGACGAATGGTGCGTCACCTGGAAACTCTACTGGCCTGACGGCTCACCTCTGCCGCACAATGAATGTCCGATGGCGGTGGCTTTGCGTGAAAACCGTCCCGTCCGCGGTGCCGAGGCGATTGCTGAGCGACCTGACGGTAGAAGGGTGCCCTTTATTCCCTACCCGACGCCTCTGCGCGACGCGGCCGGAAAGTTGGTTGGCGCCATCAACATGCTCGTTGACATCAGCGAGCGCAAGCGGGCGGAGAATGCCCAGAAGGTGCTCATTGACGAGCTGAACCATCGGGTGAAAAACACCCTCGCCACGGTGCAGTCCCTCGCGAGCCAAACTGCTCGGCATGCTGCCGACCTGGATGAGTTTGTGTCAACGTTCACCGGTAGGCTGCTGGCGCTTGCTCGTGCGCATGATCTGCTCACGATGCGAAACTGGCAAGACGCGCCTTTCGAAAAGCTAATCCATGATATCGTCGGGCCGGTCTCGGGCGGACGGGTCGCGACGAGCGGGCCGGATGTCAACCTGGACGCACGGGCGGCGCTGAGCGTCACCATGGTGTTCAACGAGCTCTTGACCAATGCCACGAAGTATGGGGCACTCTCCAAGCCGCATGGATCCGTGTCACTCACCTGGAGGATCGCGGAGGGTGAGCGATCGCAAAGGAGGCTCGCTTGCGAATGGCTCGAGCGCGGAGGTCCCCCTGTTACGCCGCCCAAGCGACGTGGATTCGGCACACGACTGATGGAGCGCTGTGTGGAAAACGACCTTGCCGGGGAGTTCGATTTGATCTTCGATCCGCAGGGCGCACGCTGCACCGTGGCATTTCCCGTTATGCTTTCGGCGTCTAATGGCTGAAATGTCCGGCGCCAGGGTTCTCCTCGTCGAAGACGAAGCGTTAGTTGCGCTCATGATCGAGGACATGCTCGAGGAATTGGGATTAAAAGTCGTGGCCTCCGTCGCAGATGTGAAAAAGGCTTGCGAGCTTGCGACTACCACGTCTTTCGATCTGGCACTCCTTGACGTCAATCTGGCTGGAGAGCGTGTTTTCCCGGTAGCTCGTATCGTGCGTGAACGAAGAATACCCATCCTGTTCAGCACGGGCTATGGCGCACCATCTTTGGAGGAGGAGTTCAGAGATGCGCCCGCGATCGGCAAGCCCTTCTCCGTAGACCAATTGCACGAAAAATTGCGAACGCTTCTGTCACGTTCCTAAGCCCGCCAGCCGAGGCTACCTTCGGTAGTCAGAGGTGAACGTCGGCTGTCGGAGCGACTACAGACCGACTCCGCGGGGTGCTCCCGGTCCCGCGGCAGAGGTTGAGCCACACCGAGTCACGTTTTTGGGCTGGAACGTAGCAGATCGAGTACAGACAGCGCCCGCTCTTGTGGAACCAACGGCCGAATTGAGCGTCATGTTGTGCTTGGGCCTTCGAGGACCCTGGCTATTCTTGATCCGAAGTGGGGGATGCCTATGCAGACGGCGATTGCGGTCAGCCGCGAAGTTGATCCAATGAGAGCGGCGGACGATCTCCTGGAGCAGCTCACAACTGGTGTGGCGCGACCTGCGGCCATCGTGCTCTTCGCCGCTCCGACCTACGAACACGACGTCTTGCTGAAGCGACTTAGCGAGCGAACCGGCGCGCCCGTGGTCGGCGCGTCTTCGGCCGGTGAGTTCGCCAACGACATCCAGGGCGAGGGCATGGCGACAGCGCTGGCGCTGGGCGGTGACGACATCACGGTGGCGGTGAGCTGCGGCCGCAACATCAGCGCTGACCCAGCTAAGGCCGCCCGAGAGCTGGTGGCGGGGTTCGAAGGGCTTCGGGATATACAGCCCGGCCACCGCAGCGCGCTCGTGATGACGGACGCCCTGGCCGGCCACGCCGACCGTCTCGTGGATGAACTCACGTTGGCTACGGCGGGCCAATACCAGTTCTTCGGAGGCGGGGCGGGAGATAACGCGCAGTTTCAGAAGACCACGGTTTTCTGCAATGGTGCCGCACTAGCGGACGCGGCCGCAGCCCTGGAGATCATTTCCGAAAAACCGATAGGGGTCGGCGTGAGCCACGGGTGGGAGCCGGCGACCACGCCCTATCGCGTGACCGAAGCCGAGGGCGCGAAGCTCATCAGCCTGAACGGACTGCCCGCCGCGGAGGTGTTCCAGGCGCATGCCGCGGACACCGGCCAGAAGCTCGATCCCGACGCGCCGATCCCCTTCTTCCTGCACAACATCCTAGGCATCGATACGGCGAGCAGCCAGAAGCTGCGGGTGCCGATTGCGATTCTGGAAGACGGGGCCGTGGTCTGCGCATCGGAAGTCCCCCAGGACTCGATCGTGCGCATTATGCGCTGCACCCATCAGTCAACCGTCGAAGCCGCCCAAGAGGCGGCAGACGCCGCGCTTCAGGCCCTCGGCGGCCACAAGCCTCAGGCGGCCCTCTTCTTCGATTGCGTGGCGACGCGCCTGCGGATGGGCCAGGCCTTCGCGCGGGAGCTGACTGCCGTGCGGGAGCGGTTGAAGGGTGTGGACCTCACAGGCTGCAACACCCACGGCCAGATCGCCCGAGCGGACGGGCAGTTTCAGGGCTTCCACAATTGCACGGCTGTCGTTTGTCTGCTCCCAGCCTAGCAGCTGACCCAGCCACGGCTCAACGGCTGGCGAATGCCCTCTCCGAGCGCGAAGGCCGAGGCGAAGCCGCTGAAGCCCTGGCTAAGGCCCTGGGTGCCGAAGCCCTGTTGATCCTCGTCCGCGATCCGGACTGCGGCGCGATCACGCCGGCGCCAGGCTTTTGTCGCACGTTGCCTGGCGGACCGACCTGGCGCGCCTTCCTTGCCGCCTGCGTGCATCCTGGCGAGTTCATCATGGATCTCCACTATCCCGATCGACACAGCCGAAGAACAGCGCGCGCCTGTGTAGCCAATGACGGCTCGGTCATCGCATTGATCGGCGGGAAGCCACGCACGAGCGCAGCTACGCTCTCCGACCACCTCGTTCCCATCGTCAGGCTTCTGCAGGCCGAGTGCGAGGCGATTGCGGCCCGGGGCGCCGCCTCCGCGGCGACGCTTGCGACTCGGCAGTCCAGCGCGCTCGCCGCCACTCTCGACCAAGCCCGCCGACGCCTTGCCGAACAGGCCGCCCAACTGCAAGGCGCGCTCGCTGAAGCCGAGCGATTGAATCGCGAGCTAACGGACCTCGCCCACACTCTGGAGCAGCGCGTCGAAGTCGCTCTAGCCGAGCGCAGGCTGCTCGCCGACATCGTCGAGAATACCGACGCCATCGTGATGGTGGCGGACCTCGAATATCGATGGCTCGCGGTCAACCGCGCTGCAGCTAACGAGTTCGAACGGGTTTACGGCCGGCGGCCGAAGGTCGGCTTGAGCATGCTGGATTTGCTGGCCGACCGTCCTGACCACCAAGCCGCCTTAGAAGCGCTTTGGGGGCGGGCTCTCTCAGGTGAGGAATTTACAGTGATTGAGGCGTTTGGGGATCCGGCCTTCAACCGGCGCCACTACGAGATCAAATTCAACACCCTGCGCGATAAGGAGGGGCGTCGCATCGGCGCCTATCAATTCGTCTACGACGTGACCGAGCGATTGGCGGCGCAGGCGCGCCTCAATGAAGCGCAGGAGGCGCTGCGTCAATCCCAGAAGATGGAGGCTGTTGGTCAACTCACCGGGGGCATTGCCCACGATTTCAACAACCTGCTTACGGTGATCATCGGGAGCCTCGAGCAGATGGAGCGTAGATTGGGCGCGGTCACCGAGCAGACATTGGCCGGCCAGCTTCGCCGTTCTCGTGAAATGGCCATGCAAGCCAGCCAGCGCGCCGCCACCCTCACGGCCCGGCTCCTCGCGTTCTCCCGACGCCAGCCGCTCGACCCAAAGCCGGTAGATGCCAATCGTCTCGTAGCCGGCCTCGCAGACATGCTGGCGCGCACCCTTGGCGAACAGATCGGGCTAGAGGTGGTGACCGCTCCGGGTCTGTGGTTGAGCCAGGCGGATGTGAACGAACTCGAGAACGCCATCCTGAACCTGGCGGTGAACGCCCGCGACGCCATGCCGGAAGGCGGCCGGCTCACAATCGAAACAGGAAACACCTTCCTTGACGAGGACTACGTCTCCAGCATCCCCGAGCCCGTCGCCCCGGGGCAGTACGTGATGATCGCGGTGACTGACACGGGGATCGGCATGGACGCAGCGACCCTCGAGCGCGTGTTCGAGCCATTCTTCACGACGAAGGCGGTCGGACAGGGCACCGGTCTTGGCCGGAGCCAAGTCTATGGCTTCATCCGCCAGAGCAACGGCCATGTGCGCATCTATTCCGAAGTGGGGCATGGCACGACGGTGAAGCTCTACTTGCCGAGGCTGGGCGAGTCGGCGCGCTTGGACATCGAGACCCCTTCCATCGTGCGCAGCCTCGGCGGAAACGAGACCGTTCTCGTGGTCGAGGATCACGACGACCTGCGGAGCTATTCGGTGGGGGTTCTCACCGAGCTTGGCTATCAGGTTCTCGAAGCCTGCGATGGCCCAGCGGCGCTGAAGCTTCTGGAGAGCGATGCCCCAATAGACCTGCTCTTCACGGATGTCGTGCTCCCCAACGGAGTGGACGGACGGCGCCTCGCTGCGGCGGCGCGGCGGCTCAGGCCGGACTTGAAGGTGCTGTTCACGACCGGCTATTCGCGGAACGCCATTGTTCACAACGGGCGGCTGGACCCGGGGCGTCCAGCTCCTGTCCAAGCCCTTCACGTTTGAGGCGCTCGCCTCGAAGGTCCGGTTTGTGTTGGACCGCCCAGCGGCGGAGCTATAGGGCCGGGTTCGGTCCCTTTAGCGCCAGCGTGATCTCTGAATGGCGGGGGCGAAGCAAGGCCGCTGTCCATTCTACAGTTCGCCAAGCCTCGTCACAGCGCCGCAGCTGACCGTTCTTTGTACGAGTGACTTCCGCTTGCGGCATTTTCGTTGCGCAAGTCCGAGAGGTGTTGCCTCGCCCTGAGGCATTGGACGTCCATCCGTACGTAGGGCTATCTCAAGCTCATGAGAAGAAGACGCGAAGCGCTTCCGCACGCGGAGGAGTGCCAGGAACAGCCAGCGAAAGGCGATCAGCCAAGACGCAGCCGAAACATGGTTGCGGTTAGCCGGCGACTGGATGAAGCTCTTCGAGAGCCGACGCGGCCGGTTTGACCCGCCGCGCTAGCGTGTCGGCATGAGGAACACTCACTGGAGATGGGCGGATGCACCCCACCGTCGAGGACATCGAGCTGTTAAAGCGGATCTATGCCAACGGCCAGTCGGTGCACGCAGATAGCAACGTTGATCATCGCCCCTACGAACGGCTTCAGTATCTTGGTTGGCTTCGAGCGGCATGCAGATGTTCTCAAGCAGTCGACGGCCAGACACAGCTTGGACCTCGGGCTACGCAACTTCACCCGCCAGGATCTCGAAGCGGCTCAGC
>NZ_JADPKH010000047.1:0-814 GCF_023073835.1 Bradyrhizobium sp. 153
CGGCTATCGGCGCCTGCATGTTCTGCTCAGGCGGGAGGGCTATCTGGTCAACCACAAGAAACTGTTCCGGCTCTACCAGGAAGAGAGGCTCGCGGTCCGTCGCCGTGGTGGCCGCAAGCGGGCGCTCGGGACCAGGGCGCCGATGGTGGTGCCTATAGCGCCGAATGACCGCTGGTCGCTCGACTTCGTCTCGGACCAGCTCACCGATGGCCGCCGCTTCCGCATCCTGACCGTGGTCGACGAGTGCACGCGCGAATGCCTGGCGTTGATGGCCGACACCTCGCTGTCGGGCTCCCGGGTGGCGCGGGAGCTGGACCGGCTGATCATCGAGCGCGGCAAGCCCAAAATGGTGGTCAGCGACAACGGCACCGAATTGACCAGCAACGCCATCCTGACATGGGCCGATCAGAGCCGCGTCGCCTGGCATTACATCGCGCCCGGCAAGCCGACGCAGAATGCCTTCATCGAAAGCTTCAATGGCCGTCTCCGAGACGAATTGTTGAACGAGACGCTGTTCACGTCGCTGGCCCAGGCCCGGGTCGAACTCGGACATTGGCGGGCCGACTACAACGATACGCGACCTCACTCGCAACTCGGATGGAAAACACCATCGGAGTTTGCCTTCACCTGCAACCCGCGACGGGATCTGGCGCTGCGCTATGCCGATGGCTCCGCACCAGCTCCCGTCGCTACCACCGCCCATTCGGGTAAATCCAACAGCCGGGGCGAACTCAGGACTGGATAAAACTTGATGTGGTGGAACGGCCCGCTCCAACAGCATCAAAGTGCTAGAACGTGGTCGTTGTTCGAACGC
>NZ_JADPKH010000110.1:0-814 GCF_023073835.1 Bradyrhizobium sp. 153
ATGGACCTTGTTGACGTGGGTGGTCATGCCGCCGCTCGAGCGGAGAGCGCAGATGCTGGCGTCCAATTCCAGGGCAGAAGTTCGTCCAGCCGATGAGCCGGATGAGCGGCGATGCGGGCGAGGACATTCGTGAGCCACGCCTGCGGATCGATGCCGTTCATTTTGGCTGTGACGATCAGGCTGTACATAGCTGCGGCGCGCCGCCCGCCGCGATCAGACCCGCAGAACAGCCAGGATTTTCGCCCAAGTGCGATGCCTCGCAGGCCCCTTTCGGCGGCATTGTTGGAGAGGCACACGCGGCCGTCCTCGAGGAATAGGGTGAAGCTCGCCCAGCGCTTCAGGATATAGTTGAACGCCTTAGCCAGGTCGTGCCCCCGAGACAGCTTGGCAAGCTGCTCCCGCATATAGACCTGGAGGTCCTCGACCAGAGGCCGGCTCAGCGTCTGCCGCACCTGAAGGCGCTCCTCGGCACTCTTGCCGTTGATGGACCGTTCGATCTCGAACAGCGCATCGATCCGCCGCACGACCTCGATCGCGATCGGCGAGAGCGGGATTTCCTTTTTGCCGGTGGCCTTGCGCCGGGCATTCTCTTCGATGTCGGCCATCGCGAAGAACGGGCGCCGTCCATGCGACCAGCAGGCAGCCTTCCGGATTGGCCCGGGCTGGCGTCCCGCCAGATAGAGCTGGTTGTACCCGTCATAGGCGTCGGCCTGCAGGATGCCGGCATACCGGGCCAGATGCGCTTGGGGATGCTCGCCCTTGCGGTCGCGGGAGTAGTAGAACATCGCCGCCGGCGGGTCCGTGCCCCCAAATG